>NZ_JARZHI010000046.1:0-82056 GCF_029946465.1 Polyangium sorediatum | reverse complement strand
GCGGCGCGGGTGCGGCGGCGGGTGCGGCCGCGGGCGGCGCGGGCGGCGCGGGCTCCGCGCGAACTGCGCCGGGCGCGGGTTGCGCGAGGGCCGCGGCGGGGGCGCCGAGCAGCAGGGCGAGCGTGCACGCCGTGAGGGCGCGGTGGGCTCTGCGGGGCGAGGAGGAGGAGGTGAAGCGGGAGACAGAGGACGTCATGTTGACCCGCGGGTCACTTATGGGCGCTCGCCTCTCCCGTCAAGCGCCCTTGCACGACTTCACATTCCGCAGCATCGCGACGGGGTCACGTCGATTCGTGACCCCCGGGTCGTGACGCCTCCTCAGCGCATGTAGGCCGGCGTGGCCACGGCGCTGCGGCACTGCCAGTTGAAGCTCCGCATGTGCGGGGCCCGGCCCTTCTGCTGGAGCTTCGCCACGAGCCCGCCGACGGCGGTCGCCAGCTTGGCGTCGTGCGAGTAGTGGTAGGCCATGGCCATGACATAGGCGGCTTCGCCCCAGTGCTCGTTGTCGGGGTCTTCCTCGCCCCGGCCCGAGCCGCCTTCGCCCATGAAGTAGTAGGGCTTGCCCGAGCTGTCCATCCCCTCACGCGCGATGGCGCGCCCGAGCTTCACGATCGACGTGTGCACCTGGTTCGCCCGCGCGCCGCCCCGCTCGCTGGCGTAGAGGTCGAGCCCGTCGGCGAGGATGGCGCTCATCCAGGGGCTGCAACCGAAGTACCCGTAATCCTCGCCGTGCGCGCCGGCGTGGTGCGCGAAGCAACGGGCATTCGAATCTCCATACCCTTGCGGATACGTCGCCTGGACGTTGAGGTAGGCGTCGACCGCGTCGTCGGCGAGCTGCTGGAAATGGTCGCTCCGATCGTCGGAGACCATCATCGCGTAGGTCATGTCGAGCAGGAAGAAGCCCGCGTGGCGCTCCGTCCAGAGCCCCGTGTCCTTCCCCTTGTACCGCGGGCTCCAGATCGAGGCCATTCGCTCGGCCACCTCCTCGGCGGCCTCGCGGAAGCGGTCGTCGCCCGTCAGGAGGTAATGGATCGCGAGGTTCTGGGTGTAATGGTATTTCGGATCCTTCGCCTTCTTGGGGATCCCGATGGTCAGGCCCTTTCCGCTGCCGGAGATGCCGGCGCGGTAGAGCGCGGTCTCGCGGTAGGCCGTGCGGAGCGTCTCGACGTCGCCCCTCCGCGCATACCCTCGATAGAACGTGGTGCCGCGATCGTAGAGCCAGACGGCGGGGTCTCCCTTCTTCGGGAGGAACGCGTCCACGTCGTGCTTCTCGTAATCGCAGACCTTCGCCCAGCCGTCGTAGGGAGAGCTCTTGGTCTCCGATTCCGGGGCGATGAGGCCCATCACGCCGCTCCTCGTGAGCCGCTCGGGCGAGAGGAGCGCATACACGCGCGGCCCCTGGGTCCCGTCCGCGTCCATCAGCGTCCGCTGCACGGGCACCATCGAGAGCGCGCCGGCCTTCGACGCCTCGCCCACGATCACCTGGATCTCCGTCTCCCCGGCGACGCGCACGTCGACCTGGATCTGCACGCTCCGCAGGCTGCCGTTCGCGTGGTGGGCGAGGCCGCGGTGCGCGACGGCGAGGTCGCGGCCCTCGTGGACCACGCGAATCATGGATTCGTCGGAGAGCTCGCCGGGGGCCAGGGGAATCGCGAAATTGACGCGCTGAACGCCGGAGCCGCCCTGCCCGGCGACGAGGCGCACCGTCTCGGCGCGCCGCGCCGACAGCGCGCCCTCGGCTTCCGCGACGTTCTCCTCGTCCTCGGCCTCCGCCACGGCGTCGTCCGTGGCCTCTTCGTCGCTCCCCTCGTCGCCGGCCGTATCGCTCGTCGCGTCCGTGTCGCTCTCGACCGCCTCGAGCCCGTCTTCCAGCCCGTCGTCCGCGGAGGCGACACACGAGGCCGTGGAGGCGGCGAGGAGCAGGGCGAGGAGCGAAATACAAGAATTGGAATGATAACGGTGCATGGGTGCGCCTTTCAAAGGAGGTGTGCGAATGGCCGAACCGGGCCGACGCGGTCGCCGCGAGGACGAAGGCCAAACGAAGGATGCCCGTGCGCGCTTTCGGGGCCGAAGAAGGCCCAGCGCGTCAATCGGTGTCGGTCACGAGCAATTCAATGACAGGCAGCCGGGACGTCGTCGAGATTTTTAATGGGAACGGCTGGACGACGCGGGGCTGCGCATTACCAACCTCCACATTTATTTTCGGAAGCCGCCCCACCGGAGCGGCGGGGATTGCCGGCACTCGCGGCATTCGTGCGAAAGCGTTGTGCTCGGCGCGCGCGCCCCCCGTGCGAAACATGCGCGGAATCCCCACCGGAGACCCCTCGAAGCCCCCTCCGGTCGCCCGGCATCACCCTTGGCGCGCAGCCGTTGCCCCCTCCGGCCGCCCGGCGCCTCCGTGGCGCTTCGCCAAGGCCGCCCCGGATCCCGTCGACCTCTCGAGGGCGCTTCGCCAACGACCCCCCGGCGTCCCCGAACTTCGCCTTGGCGCTTCGCCAACGACCCCGCGGGGTGCCCGGACCTCGCCTTGGCGCTTCGCCCAAGCACACCCCGGACACGCCGACCTCTCCCTGGCGCCTCGCCAAAGCCCCCCCCGGGCCGCGCAGCCCTCGCTCGGCGTGCCGCCAAGGCTCCTCCGGGCCCCAGGACCTCCTTTGGGCGCTTCGCCAAAGGCCTCCCGGGCCGCGCAGCCCCCTCGCCGGCGCATTCGCGCGCCGTTTCCGTCGCAGACGCACCGTGCAATTCTATTTGCGCTTTCGCTCTGAACACGACATCGAATAGCCGAAGCCTCGGAGGTATCAATGCCCGTCCAATCCCACCGACGCCCTGAGCTACGCGCATCCGTCGTAAAGTTGCTCGAAACCCTCGTCCCCGCCGTACGGGACGGAGGCGAGGTCCCGCTCCTCTCCATCGTGCAGAGCGTCGCGGGAGATCGATTGAAGCCCGAGGTCCAAAAACACCTCGAAGCCCGCGGCAACGCCGTCTTCCGGCGCGAAGGCGAGACGATGACCTTCTCGAACGAAGGCCCCGCCCTGCGCATCCCCCTCAAGCGATTCGACCTCCGCATCGCCGCCCGCGTCACCGGCGAGGCCCGCCTCGTCGAAGGCGGCGCCACCCTACGCTTCCGCGGCGCCGAGACCCTGAGCGCGAGCAAATTCCTCTTCTCCGTGCGCCTCGAAGGCATCGAAGCCACCGACCAGCGAATCCTCGTCGACATGGAAGGCGACTCCTTCGACCAAGTCTTCGAGCTCGTCTAAAAAGCGTCCCCCCCCCTCCCTCTGACATCTGCGTCATAGCGGCGCCGGCTGGCACACCGGTTCCCGCCCAGCGCGAACCCTCCTTCACGGGCACGCGCGCCTCCCCACAAACAGCAACCCCGCACCCCGATTCAGATTCCGTTTCCTGTCCGCGCAGTTGGAGCGAACCCCGGAGGCGGCGAGATTTCGACAGAGGCTGGCTTCTTATTTGCCAGGCGAAGCCGCGGAGGCCTCATGCGAACCCATCTTCGACGCCCGCTCGCCCTGCTCCTCGTCTCCCTCGCCGGCGCCAGCATCGCCGCCGGATGCTCCGGCATCGACGATACCTTCGTCCCCAACCAGGACATCGCCGTCGCCGCCGTCTCGCCACCTGCCATCTCCGGTGGCACCCTCGCCATCTCCGGTGACGGTCACACCGCCATCGCCGCCGACCCCGACCGCGACATGGTCTGGATCGTCGACCTCGAAGCCGGCGCCCTGAAAGCCAAGGTCACCCTCGAAGAAGGCGACGAGCCCGGGCGCGTGGCCATCGACAAGAGCGGCCGCGCCCACGTGGCCCTGCGCTCCGGCGGCGCCGTCGCCTCGATCGACGTGGCCAGCGGCAAGCTGCTCGAGCGTCGTCAAGTCTGCGCGACGCCCCGCGGCATCGCCTACGAGGCCGCATTCGACCGCCTCCACGTGGCATGCAACACGGGCGAGCTCGTGACGCTGCCGGCCGCAGGCGGCCCGGCAACGCGCGTGGTGAAGCTCGGCCGCGACCTGCGCGACGTGGTGGTGGACGGGAACAGGCTGCTCGTAAGCCGCTTCCGCACCGCCGAGGTGCTCGTCGTGGGCCTCGAAGGAAAGATCATTCAGGAACAGAAGCCGGCCCCGGTAAAGACCTTCGATCCGTTCACCGGCGGAGAAGCGAGCTTCGAGCCCGCCGTGGCCTGGCGCATGGTGTCCCGCCCGAACGGCGGCGCCCTGATGGTGCACCAGCGCGCGTCCTCCTCGCCGGTGGTGATCGAGCAGCCCGGCGGCTACGGCAGCGGCGGCGGCTGCGACGGGAGCATCGTGCAAACGACGGTGACCGAGGTGGAGCCCGGCGACGAGGAGGTGCCGATCGTGATCCCGCCCGTCGGCGCCGCATCCCTCTCCGGCACGGCCCTGCCCGTCGACATCGCCATCGCCCCGAACCAGGACGAGGTGACGATCGTCGCCGCCGGCAACAACGCAATCCTGCGGACGTCGCGGGCCTCCATCACGATCGGCGAGCCCACGGGCTGCGATCCGTCGTTCAGCGAGGCGGTGCCCGGTCAGCCGATCGCAGCGCAATACTGGGGCGACCACCAGCTCGCCGTGCAACTGCGCGAGCCCGCGGCCATCTACCTGCCGAACACGCAGCAGATGATCGAGCTGCCCGGCGAGTCCCGCAAGGACACGGGCCACGACGTGTTCCACAAGAGCGCAAACGGCTTCAGCTCGCTCGCCTGCGCCTCCTGCCACCCGGAGGCGATGGATGACGCCCGGACCTGGAACTTCAACCCGATCGGTCCGCGTCGCACGCAGTCGATCCGCGGCGGCATCCTGGCCACGGCCCCCCTGCACTGGGACGGCGACATGGAAGACCTCGGCCACATCATGAGCGAGGTGTTCGTGAACCGAATGGGCGGGACGCAGCTCGGCCCGCGTCAGTCGCGTCTCGTCGGTCGCTGGATCGACGCGCAACCCGTGCTGCCGAAAGCCGAGGTCGCCGACACGACCGCGGTGGAGCGCGGCAAGGAGCTCTACTTCGACGCCAAGGTGGGCTGCGCGAGCTGCCACAGCGGCGCCAAGCTGACGAACAACGACTGGGCCGACGTAGGCACGGGCAAGGCCTTCCAGGTGCCCACCCTGATGGGCCTCGCCGACCGCGCCCCCTTCATGCACGACGGCTGCGCCCCCACGCTGCGCGACCGCTTCAGCCCCGCCTGCGGCGGCGGCGACAAGCACGGCGTGACCTCCCACCTGTCCTCCGCCCAGGTCGACGACCTCGTGGCGTACCTCGAGACGCTGTAGAGGGAGAGTGGTTGGGGCGTTGCCCCAAACCCCAGCAGGGGGCTGTCCGCCCCCTGCACCCCGGACCAGGCACGGCCTGGACCGGGGGTGGAAGAACTGCGCATCGCGCAGTTCTTCCAACGGGCCCGTGGCAAGACCACGCGCGACGTCGCCCACCAAGACAGCCTCGCCGCTCCAGCCAAGACAGCAGCGCTGCCCTACCTGCTAGGCACCTTTTCCCTGTCGACAGCGCGCTTGCGCGCTGTCGTCCTCGGTCCAGGCCGTGCCTGGTCCGGGTCCAGGGGCGGAGAGCCCCTGGTCGGGGTCCGGGGTGAAACCCCGGCGCGGCGCCGCGCAAGTTTTTTGCGCATCCCGTCGGATCCTCGTCAGGGGGCGCGTGATTGGGTAGACTCCCGAGGCGTGAACGTCGAACAACGAATCGCGGCGCTGGAAGCGCTCCTTGACAAGGTTCAGAAGAACGCCGCGTTGCCTCGGCCTGAGCGTGCGGAGCTCGGCTCGCTCGCGGTGAAGCCGGGGGACGACGTGGTTGGCGCTCCGATCCCCGCGATCGCGGAGGCGGCGACGCCCATCGTCACCAAGAAGCCCGACATCGGCGAGGACCTTTGGGACGAGGCGCCTGCGAATGCGCCGCCGCCGAGGGCCGTGGCCATCGCGGCTCCGTTGCCTGGCCTCAAGGAGGGCACGCCGAAGACGCCGCCGGCCGTGCCGGCCAAACCTGCGCCTGCGGCTGCCAAGCCGGCGGCCGTGCCGGGACCGAAGCCCATCACGCCGGTCACGACGGCTGCGAAGCCGGCGGCCGTTGCGCCGACCGCTGCCAAACCTGCGGCGGTCCCGGGTCCGAAGCCCATCACGCCCGTCGCCACCGGCGCGAAGCCGGCTGCGACGCCGCCCGCCACGCCCGCGGCGACCAAGCCCGCGGCTGCGATGCCCAAGATCACGACGGCTGCGACGACGCCCATCGCGACGAAGCCGGCGATCAAGCCGGTCGATGAACTCAAGAGGACGATCCCTGGCGTTGGCGATGGGGACGAGGTTGGGGATTCTCGTCCGCCGCCGCTTCAAGATGCGGATGCGATCACGGCGCCGCTCGCGCTTGCGCCCGAGCAGATCGAGGCCCTCATCGGGGGCGAGAAGAAGCCGGAGATCACGAGCACGGGCTTGCCCTCGGCGATCGTCGAGGACGGCGACGGCGAGGATGCCGAGCCGACGAAGCTCTTCGAGCCTGCCTCGACGTCGAAGCCGAGCGCGGCGCTCTTGGGTGCCCTCGTCAAGCCCGAGCCCGAGACGAAGCCGGTGTCCGAGCGGAAGCCGGTCGTCGAGGCGAAGCCCGAGCCCGAGACGAAGCCCGAGCCCGAGGCGGTCGTCGAGATCGAGACGAAGCCCGCGTCCGAGAAGAAGCCGGTCCTCGAGGTCAAGCCCGAGCCCGAGGCGGTCGTCGAGATCGAGACGAAGCCCGCGTCCGAGAAGAAGCCCGCGAAGAAGCCCGAGCCCGAGGAGGCATCCATCGAGCTCGGCGCGGCGGAGCTCGAGCCCAAGCCCGAGTCGGAGAAGAAGCCGGCTGCGAAGCCGCCGCTCCCGCCGAAGAAGCCCGAGGCCGAGAAGAAGCCCGTCGCCGAGACGAAGCCGCCGGTCGAGAAGAAGCCGCCGGTCGAGAAGAAGCCCGTCGTCGTGGCGAAGGAGCCCGAGGAGACGAAGCCGACGCAGGAGCCGAAGAAGGGTTTGCCCGGGTGGCTGCTCGTCGCTGCGGCGCTCTTGCTCATCGGCGCGGGTGTGTTCGTCGCGATGCAGAAGGGCTGGATCCCCGGCCTCGCGCAGCCCGGAACCACGGGCGGCGCCGTGACGCCTCCGCCCACGCCCACGCCTGCGCCCACGGAGCCGGAGAAGGCGGCGCCCACGCCCACGGACACGGCGGGGACCGCGCCCGCGCCCACGGACAGCGCCGTGGCGGCTCCGCCTGGCAGCGCGTCGGCTGCGCCGGCGGGCAGCGCTTCGGCGGAGCCTGCGGCGAGCGCGAGCGCTGCGCCGACGGCGGAGGCGCCCCCGGCGAAGGATCCGGCGACGCTCCCGCCGACGCGTGGCGTCTTGACCGTGACCTCGAACAAGGCGGCGCTCATCTTCTTGACCGGCAAGCTGGTCGGGAACACGGGCGAGGCGCTCGAGGTCGACTGCGGTCCGAAGTTCGTCCGCCTCGCCGAGCCCGGCGAGACGAACCCGACGAAGGCCAAGTGGCTCACGCCGGGTCAGTCGGCCGTGATCAACTGCCAGAAGGCGAACACCGTCACCATCAACGTGCCCTGAAGGCGCGCCGCGCGAGCGGCGCACGTGCGAGGAAGCCTCGAGGTCCCAGGCCTCGGGGCTTCTTCGTTTCGAACGCGGGTGGCGCGGACCCGCAGGCGGAATGGTAGGCTCCGCGCCGCATGGACGTGCAGCAAGATGGGCAAGCGGCCGAGGCGCAGGACGCCCCGGAGACGAACGAGACCAACGAGGCGGGCGAGGCGAGCGCGCCCGAGGCGCCCGAGGCGCCGCAAGCGCTGCCGCAGGCGACGACGGGGGCGAGCGGCCCCTTCCCGACGCAAAGCCCGCTCGATGGATCCGCCCTGCCGGCCGTGACGGCGACGTCGGCGAGCGAGATCCCGGCGCTCGCCCGCAAGGCGCGTGAGGCGCAGCGGGCGTGGGCCGCGAAGACGGCGCGGGAACGGGCGAGCGTGATCGCGCCCGTGAAATCGCGCATCCTCGCCCGCGCCGAGGAGATCGCGGACCTCGTGCACCGCGAGTGCGGCAAGCCCATCGAGGAGGCGGCGCTCGCCGAGGTGCTGCCGAACGCGGACCTCGTCGAGTACTGGACCGACGCGATCGAGGAGCTGCTCGAAGGCACGACGGTCGAGTTCGATCCGCTCTCGTATCCCGGCAAGATCGGCCGGATCCACAAGGCGCCGCGCGGGCTCGTCGGGCTCGTGACGCCGTGGAACTACCCCGTGGCGATCCCGCTTCGGACGATCGTGCCGGCGCTGCTCGCGGGCAACGCGGTCCTCTTCAAGCCGAGCGAGATCACGCCGCGGGCGGGCGCGCTCGTGGCGTCGCTCTTCGAAGGGCTCTTGCCCGAGGGGCTGCTCGCGCTCGTGCAAGGCGGCGGGGACGTGGGCGCGGCGGTCGTCGATGAAGCCGACGTCGTGGTGTTCACGGGCAGCGTCGCGACGGGGAGGCGCGTGGCCGTGCGCTGCGCGGAGCGGCTGATCCCGTGCTCGCTGGAGCTCGGCGGCAAGGACGCGGCCATCGTGCTCGCCGACGCGCTGGTCGAGCGGACGGCGAACGGCATCGTCTGGGGCGCGTTCACGAACGCCGGGCAGAACTGCGCGTCGATCGAGCGCGTGTACGTGGATCGGAAGATCGCGGACAAGCTCGTGCCGCGCATCGTGGAGCTGACGAAGAAGCTCGAGCCGGGCCGCGATACAGCCGTGCTCACGACGTCGCGGCAGTGCGACATCGTGCGGCGTCACCTCGCGGAGGCCGAAGCCGCCGGGGCCGAGGTGCTCGCGGGCGGCGCGCCCGAGGCAGGATCGCTCGCGTTCGCGCCGACCGTCGTGAAGCTCGATCACGAGGACACGCCGCTGCTGCGGGAGGAGACGTTCGGGCCGATCCTGCCGATCGTGCTCGTGGACGGCGTGGAGGACGCGATCACGCGGGTGAACGCGTCGACGTTCGGGCTCACGACGAGCTTGTGGACGCGGCGCGTGGGCGCGGCGCACGCGATGGCGCGGCGCCTCAAGACGGGCGTGGTGACGATCAACAACCACGGCTTCACGGCCGCCGTGGCCGCGGCGCCCTGGACGGGCACGGGCGAGAGCGGATACGGCATCACGAACAGCCCGCACGCCCTGGGCGAGCTGACGCGCCCGCAGTTCGTCCTCGAAGACCGCAACAAGGCCGCGCGTGAACTCTGGTGGTACCCCTACACGCCCGTGCTGCGCAAAATCGCCTTCGCGATGGCGCGCGTGCGGGGTGGGGCGGGCTTGTTCGGTCGCATCGCCGCGGTCTTCGAGCTCGTCGCTGCGCTGCCGAAGCGCCTGCTCGGAGGATAACCGTGGAGGACTCTCGCCCGCTCATTCTGCTCTCGAACGACGATGGCTACGCCGCAGAGAACCTGCGCGCGCTGCATCAAGCGCTCACCCCCTACGGCCGCGTGATCGTATGCGCGCCCGAGGTGAACCAGAGCGCCACGAGCCACTCGCTCAGCCTGCACCGGCCCCTGCGGCTCCGAAGCGTCTCGGAGGACGTGTTCGCCATCGACGGGACGCCGGCCGACTGCGTCTACGTGGCGATGCACTCGAACAGCCGGGTGCTGCCGCGCAAGCCTGATCTCGTCGTGTCAGGGATGAACCACGGGCTGAACCTGGGCGTGGACGTGTTCTACTCGGGCACCGTCGCAGCCGCGCGCGAGGCCGCGATGCGCGGGGTGCCCGCCGTCGCCGTGTCCGCCGACGCGAAGGCCGACCGCGCCGCCGCCGCCGCGCTCGGCGCGCGGATCGCGATGGAGACGCTCGCCGCCTTCCGGCGCACGCCGCCCGCGCGCGCGCCGCTCTTCAACGTGAACGTGCCGCCGGGGAGCGCGTGGCCCGTTCGTGCCACGAAGCTCGGCGCGCGGCTCTACACGGAGAGCGTGATCTTCCGAGAAGATCCACGCGGGCAGGAGTACCTGTGGATCGGCGGCGGCGGCGTGCGCCACGATCACGTGCACGGCTCGGACACCGAGGCCTTCGACGAAGGCGCCGTCGGCGTCACGCCTCTCACGCAAGATCTCACGTCACTCGATCACCGCGACCTCTGCATGGCCACATGCGCGGCCGTTTCCCTCCGCAATCGCGAAGGCTAGTCTTCTGCCGCGATGACGACCCCCTTCGATCCCGACAAGCTGCCCGGGGACCACGCGCTTGCGTACCTGCAATCCAAGCTGCGGGACGTGCCCGACTTCCCGAAGCCCGGCATCCTGTTCAAGGACATCACGCCGCTGCTCGCCGATCCGCGAGCCCTGCACATCACGATCGATCTGCTCGCGGAGCGGTTCATCGGCGAGCGCATCGACGTGGTGGTCGGCATCGAGTCGCGCGGGTTCATCTTCGGCGGCGCCGTCGCGACGCGGCTCAACGCAGGCTTCGTCCCCGTGCGCAAGCTCGGCAAGCTGCCCTGGAAGACGGATCGGCTGACCTACGCCCTCGAATACGGCGAAGCCGAGCTCGAGATGCACGTGGACTCGATCCCGAAAGGCGCACGCGTCCTCGTGATCGACGACGTGCTCGCCACCGGCGGCACGGCAAGCGCCGCCGCCGAGCTCACACGCAGGCAAGGCGGCGTCGTGGCAGCCTTTGCGTTCGTCGTGGAGCTCGATTTCCTCGCAGGGCGATCGAGGCTCGACAGCGAGAACGCGCGGCCCACCGTGTACTCGCTCGTGCACATCGGCGGCTGAACCTGGGTCGTCGCGCCGGGGTTTCACCCCGGACCCGACCAGGGGTTGTCCACCCCTGGACCCGGACCAGGCACGGCCTGGACCGAGGGTGGAAGAACTGCGCGGTGCGCAGTTCTTCCGACGGGCATGTGACAAGCCTAGCGCCGCCCGATCGTCTCGAAGAACCGGCAGAGGATCGCGTGACCTTCGGAGAGCAGCGGGATCGACGTCCACTCGTTCCGCTGGTGCGCTTGTGCGTTCACGCCAGGCCCCCAGTTCACAGCGGGCACGGAGAGCGCGGCGAAGCGCGCGACGTCGGTCCAGGCTTGCTTCGCCTCGACGCCGGCGACGCCTGCGTCCTTCAGCGCGCGCACGAGCGGGTGGGATGCG
Source organism: Polyangium sorediatum (assembly GCF_029946465.1). Taxonomy (NCBI): domain Bacteria; kingdom Pseudomonadati; phylum Myxococcota; order Polyangiales; family Polyangiaceae; genus Polyangium; species Polyangium sorediatum. The sequence continues at coordinate 70,932 of NZ_JARZHI010000046.1, read as the reverse complement.
TGGGGCGGCGCGGAGGGGGAGAGGTCGGTCCACTCGATCTTCGCGCGCCCTGCGACGAGCGCTTCGATGTCGCGTTGGGCCTCGGCGATCGACGTGTCGGGGGAGAAGCGGTGGTTCAGGTTGAGCGTGAAGGCGTCGGGCACGACGTTCCGGCCACGACCGCCCTCCCCGAGGGTCGCGGACGTGACCGTGCGGTACGTGAGCCCGTCGAGGATCACGGTGCGTGGCTCGCGCGCGCCGAGCTCCGTGAGGAAAGGGCCGGCCTTGTGGATGGCGTTCTCGCCTTGCCACGGCCTCGCGCTGTGCGCGGTGCGGCCCTCGAACGTCACGCGCGCGTGGATCGAGCCGGACGCGCCGAGGCTCAGCTTGTTGTCCGAAGGCTCCATGCAGACCGCGAGATCCACGGCCGTCGCCTCGGGATCGTCCGCGAGCACGCGGCCGAGTTCGTTGTCCGCGTACGGCCCCTCCTCGCGGGCATAGAAGATCAACGTGAGATCGGTGCCCGCGATCTCGCGCGCGCCGTGCTCCAGGAGGTCGAGCATGAGCGCGAGGCCCGACTTCATGTCCGAGGCGCCGGGGCCATAGAGCTTGTCGCCCTCCACGCGCGGCGGACCGTCGTGGGACGTGCGCACGACGTCGAGGTGCCCCGCGAGCGCGACGCGCGGGCCGCCCGTGCCTCGCGTGACGGGCACGACGATCGAATCCCCGTGACGGCGCGCCGGCGCGGCGAGCGACGCGCGGGACACGCGCTCCAGGACCGCGTCGGCGATCCGCTGCTCCTCCCCCGTCGGCGAGGGAATGTTGCAGAGCCAAAGAAGCGTCTCGACGAGCCGCGCCTCCACGCCGCTCATACCGCCACCGCGAAGTCCCGGAGCGCCGCGTTCAGCGAGACCTTCCGATCCGTCGATTCGGTCCGCTTGCCGATGATGAGCGCGCACGGCACGCCGAACTCCCCCGCCGGGAAACGCTTCGGCCGCATGCCGGGGATGACGACGCTGCGCGCGGGGATACGCCCGCGGTGCTCGACGACCTCCGTGCCGGTCACGTCGAGGATCGCCGTCGACGCCGTGAGCACGACGCCCGCGCCGAGCACCGCCTCGCGCTCCACGATCACGCCCTCGACCACGATCACGCGCGACCCGACGAACACGCCGTCCTCGATGATCACCGGCTGCGCCCCCGGCGGCTCGAGCACGCCGCCGATCCCGACGCCGCCCGCGAGGTGCACGTCGCGGCCGATCTGCGCGCACGATCCCACCGTCGCCCACGTGTCGACCATCGTCCCTGCGCCCACGCGCGCGCCGATGTTCACGTAGCCCGGCATGACGATCGCGCCGGCTTCGAGGAACGCCCCGTACCGCACCGCGCCCGGCGGAACCACACGCACGCCCGCGGCGTCGAGGCCACGCTTCAGCGGGATCTTGTCGTGGAACTCGAGCGGCCCCGCCTCCATCACCGACATCTTCTGCACGGCGAAGTAGAGCAGGATGGCCTGCTTCACCCACGCATGTGTCACCCAGTTGCCCTCGGAGATGGGCTCGGCGACGCGGAGAACACCACCATCGAGCGCGTCGATCGTCTGCAGGACGGCGCTCTCGTACGCGGGATCCTTCAGGAGAGAACGATCGGCGAAGGCGGCCGAGACGAGCGGCGCGAGGGAGTCGGCGAGGTTCATCCCGGCCGGGATAGCACGGATTTTACGTCGCCTCGCGCTCGCTCTCGATCGACACGATCCCCGCGGCCGCGTCGATCGTGAGCCCGAGCTTCGCGCGACGCGCGGCCACGCGAGCGATCCCGAGCGAGCTCGGCACCTCGCCTCGTGCCGTCACGGACAACACGAGCCGCGTCGCCGCTGCGTTCCGCGGCGCCGGGCTCAAGCGAACGACGAGCCCCCCACTCGGCGGACGCGCGACGCCGAGCCGCGCCGGCACCGTCCCGCGCCGCGAGGCGATCGGCGCCGCGAGCTCCACGAGCCCGCCGAGCACGTGCCGATCCGCCACGAGCCACGAGGGCCGCGGCGCCTCCACGGCGATTCGAATCACCCCCTCCTCGGTCGCCCGATTCGCGCCGAACCGTTGCTCCAGCACGTCCACGAGATCCAGCTCCGTGGGCGCGGGCGTGACGGCCGCAGCGAAGAACTCCGCGAGCGCGAACGTGTCCCGCAGCTCCGCCCCGTGCTTGCGCACCGAGGCTTCGAGGGCGAGGCGCCGCCGCGCATCGGAGAGGGATCCTCCGTCGGAGAACGCGGACGAGAGGGCGGCGACACACGCGCCTGCGTGCGTGCCGAGGTTGCGGGCTTGATCTTGGGCTTCCAGGTCGGAAGCGAGCGTCGCGACGAACGCGAGCTCGAGCGCGACGAACGACGCGCGCAGCGCCTCGCAAGCCGGGACCATCTCGCTCAACGCGACCGCAAGGGCGCGTGGCCCGATGCGGCGTGAGCCGAGCAGATCGCCGAAGCCTTCGAGCGCGGCGAGGCCCTCACGGACCGCGCCGCGGGCGATGGCGAGCGGGCTTTCTGCGCGCGCCGAGCCGGTCACGCGCGGGGCGAAACCTCGTAGCCGGCGAAGAAGTAGGCGATCTCGCGGGCCGCGGACTCGGGCTTGTCCGAGCCGTGCACCGCGTTCTCGCCGACGCTCGCGGCGTACAGCTTGCGGATCGTACCTTCGGCCGCGTTCGCGGGGTTCGTCGCGCCGATGACCTCGCGGTACTTCGCGATCGCGTCCTCGCGCTCGAGCGCCATGATGACGATCGAGCTGCGCGACATGAACGAGCAGAGCTCGTCGAAGAAGCCACGTCCACGGTGCTCCGCGTAGAAGCCTTCGGCCTCCGCGCGGGTGAGGTGGACGCGCTTCATCGCGCGAACGATGAAGCCCTCCTGTTCGAGGCGGGCGATGATCGCACCCGTGTGGTTCTTCTCGACCGCATCGGGCTTGACGATGGAAAGAGTGCGCTCCAGTGCCATGAGGCGCCCCTACTAAAAGAAAGAAGGCGTGCGCGCAAGAAAAGCTCGCGCTGGCGCGTCGTTCTTGCCGAAATGGAAGGGGGACGCCCGCCATGGCTCGGCTCGCCCCCATGCTCGACCGCACGCCACGCGCCTGTCACACAAGGCTGCTAGAGGTGGGGCCCACGCATGCCGACGAACGTTCTCATCGTCGAGGACGAGCGCGACCTCCAGCGCGTCCTGTCCTACAACTTCAAGCAGGCGGGGTTCGACGTCGTCTCCGCGATGAACGGCGAGACGGCGCTCCGCGCGGTCAAAGAAGAGCCGTTTGACCTCGTCATCCTCGATCTCATGCTCCCCGACATGCCGGGCACCGAGGTGTGCAAACGCCTCAAGCAGTCCCCGGAGACGGCCAGCATCCCCGTCATCATGGTCACGGCCAAGGGCGAAGAGGTCGACCGCGTCGTCGGCTTCGAACTCGGCGCCGACGACTACGTCGTCAAACCCTTTTCCGTACGCGAGCTCATCCTGAGGGCGCGCGCGATCTTGCGCCGCACCGAGGGCCCGCAGCCCGACGGCGCGAAGATCGACTTCGGCGTCCTCCGTGTCGATCGCGCCGCGCACCGCGCGTGGGTGAACGGCGAGGAGATCGCCTTCACCGCGCTCGAGTTCAAGCTGCTCGTCGTGCTCTTCGATCGCCGCGGCCGCGTCATGACCCGCGACGTCTTGCTCGACGAGGTCTGGGGCTCGCACGTCGACGTCACGGCCCGCAACGTCGACACGCACGTCAAGCGCGTGCGCGAAAAGCTCGGCCTCGCGGGTGACTACATCGAGACCGTGCGCGGCGTCGGATACCGCTTCCGCGCCGAGCCCGGCGAGCTCTCCCCGCCCGCGGACGAATGATCGGCCGCCTCGGCATCCGCGCGAAGCTCATCGTCGCGTCGGTCGTGCTCATGCTCCTCGCGGGCCTCGCGATCGAGCGCTTCGGCTCCCGCTCGCTCGAAGCGCTCATGATCGAGCGCACGATGGTGCAGCTCACCGGCGAGCTCCGCCTCTGCGAGGACATCGTCCGGCGCCGCTGCGAGCACGCACCGTGCGCCGAGGGCGACGCGCTCGACGTGCTCTCCGACCAGCTCGGCGCCCTCTCCGGCGGACGCGTCACGCTCATCGCCCCGGGCGGCGCCGTGCTCGGCGACTCCGAGCTCACCCACGACGAAGTCTTGCGGACGGAGAACCACGCCGCGCGGGAGGAGATCGCCTCCGCGCTCGCGACCGGCACCGGCAGCGCGTTTCGTTACAGCGGCACCCTCGGCCAGCGCATGATCTACGCCGCGAGCCGCTACCCGAAGCCCGAGCACGGCGTCGCCGTCGTGCGCATCGCCGTGCCCCTCACCGGCGTCGACGCGGCCATCGGGGGCGCGCGCATCTTCTTGCTCGTGGGCATCGCCGTCGCGATCGCCGCGGCCGTGGCGATGAGCGCGTTCGGCACCTACCTGCTCACGCGCCCCGTCCGCAGCCTGACCGAGGCTGCGCTCGCGATGGCCGGCGGCAACCTCGCGATCCACGCGCCCGCGCAGGGCACCGACGAGACCGCGCAGCTCGGCCGCGCCTTGAACCGCCTCTCGAGCGAGCTGCTCGCCGCGATCGAAGAGCTCCGCGACGAGCGTGATCTCCTCGCCTCGATCCTCGACGGCATGAACGAGGGCGTGCTCGTCACCGACGGCGACGCGCGTATCGTCCTCGCGAACCGCGCGCTGCGCGGCATGACGCTCGTCGGCGAAGGCACGATCGGCAAGAGCGTGATCGAGGTCATCCGCAACGCCTCGCTCCAGGAGGCGCTCGATCGCGCCGCCGCGGGGAGCGAGGCCGTCATGCGTGAGGTCGAGCTCTCGGGCCTGCTCCCGCGCAAGCTCCTCGTGCGGGTCTCCAAGCTCCCGACGCGCAAGGATCGTGATCGTCAGACCACCAACGATCGCGGCCTCATCGCCGTCTTCCACGACGTCACGGACCTCCGGCGCCTGGAGACGATCCGCACCGACTTCGTGGCGAACGTCTCGCACGAGCTGCGCACCCCGGTCACGGCCATCAGCACCGCGGCCGAGACGCTCCTCGCGGGCGCGCTCGCCGAGCCTGAAGAGGCCGCCGAGTTCGTCGACGTCATCGATCGTCACGCCAAGCGCCTGCGCCAGCTCGTCGACGACCTGCTCGATCTCTCGAAGATCGAGAGCAAGAACTACCGCTTGAAGCTCGTCGAGCAGGACGTGATCCCCGCCGTCACGCACGTCACGCGCCTGCTCGAAGAGGCCGCGCGGCGCCGCAAGGTCGAGCTGCGCGTCGAGCGCCCCGAGGGCCCGCTGCCGGCGCGCATCGATCGCCGCGCCATGGAGCAGGTCCTCATGAACCTCTGCGACAACGCCACGAAATATGCCGGCGAAGGCGCGCATGTCGTCCTCGCGGCGGGCCCGAAGGCCGGCGGCGGCGTGGAGATCCGCGTGAAGGACGACGGCCCCGGCATCCCGCCGGCGCACCTCGGCCGCATTTTCGAGCGCTTCTATCGCGTCGACGCGGGCCGCTCGCGGGACCTCGGCGGCACGGGCCTCGGCCTCAGCATCGTCAAGCACCTCGTGGAGCTCATGAACGGCACGATCGACGTGGAGAGCGAGCTCGGAAAGGGCTCGACGTTCACGGTGCGACTCCCGCCCACGGGGGACAGAGCGTCGCGCGACCGCACGTAGCTCTCACCGCGAGACAAAAAGAATCCGTTCGGGCTTTTGCTGCGGCCCCCGGCTCTGGCACATTTCCGTCATGCTGAGCCGTAGAAGCTTCCTTCGTGCAACGGTCGTCACCCTCGGCGCCGCGTTTGTTCCTGGATGCGGCGACGATACCTCGAACACGACGGGCCATCGTACGCTCGTGAAGGGGTCGGGGTATTTCCCGCAATCCGTCGCCTCCGGGGATCCACGCCCGAAGAGCGTCGTCGTCTGGACGCGCGTCGTCGACGGCGAAAAGGCGGGCTGGGACCTCGACGTCGAGCTCGAGGTCGCGCTCGACGTTGCATTCACGAAGCCCGTCTCCGAGCCCATCAAGCTCCAGGCCCTCGCCGCCTATGACAACTGCGTCAAGGCCCGCATCGTCGGCGAACCCGGCACGACCTATTACTACCGATTCGTGTACGAGCGCGACGGCATCCATTACGTCTCGCGCGTCGGCCGTACGAAGACGGCGCCCGACGAGGACGCGGACGTACCGGTGCGCTTCGCCTTCGTCTCCTGCCAGGACTTCGTGGGGCGGTATTACAACACGCTCCTCGCGCTGGAGATCGAGGACCTCGATTTCATCGTGCACCTCGGCGATTACATTTACGAGACGACGGGCGACCCCTCGTTCCAGACGCCGGACGACGCGCGCAAGGTCGTCTTCCGCGACCCGGCCTCCGCGATCGAGCTCGGGGCGAGCGGCGACGTGAAATTCTACGCGGCCAAATCGCTCGACAACTACCGCGATCTCTACCGCACCTACCGCGGAGACCCCGCGCTCCAGGTCCTTCACGAAAAATTCCCGATGATCCCGACCTGGGACGATCACGAATTCTCGAACGACTGCTGGGGCGCGAACGCCACGTACCTGAGCGGCCGGGCAAGCGAGCTCGACGTCGCGCGCCGGAAGGCCGCGAACCAGGCTTGGTTCGAGTACCAGCCCGTCGATTATGCCGGCGACCCCGACTTCGCGTACGACCCCGCCGCCGACGTCCCGAACGACATCCGCATCTATCGCGATTTCACGTTCGGCAAGCACGTCCACCTCGTCGTGACCGATCTCCGCAGCCACCGGCCCGATCACCTCATCCCCGAGGACGCGTTCCCCGGCGCGGTCCTCTTCGACGAGGCCACACTCGTGGCCTCGCCCGGGGGCCTGCCCGGTCCCACGATCGCCACGCCCTACGTCGACATCGAGACGTACGCGGGTGGCCTTTACAAAGGCGTCCTCGCGCAGGTCGCGACGGCCTCGGGATACGACACCGCGAAGGTCACGGGCAACGTGAGCGTCGATTACATCAACCTGATCGTCGCCCAGCTCAACGGCGGCGATCCCCCGCCCGACCCGCCGATCCCGGCCATCGATGCCGCGGGCCTGCCGCGGGGCCTCTCGTATTTCGACCTCAACAAGGTCAGCTTCTACGCGCAGATCGGCACGCGGTATTTCGTGCACAAGGACGCGTTCGACGTCTTCAGCACGCTCCGCTACGCCGCCGATCCCAAGACCCAGGACGTCATGGGCGAGGCGCAGGAGGCCTGGTTTTTGGAGACGCTCACGGGCTCCACGAAGACGTGGAAGCTCTGGGCGAACGAATTCAACATCGTCCCGGTCCAGGTCGACTTGCGCCAGATCGCGGGCATCCCGGCGAACGTGCAGCGCCGCTTCTACATGGGCGTCGAGGGCTGGGACGGGTTCCGCGACAAGCGGAACGAGCTGCTCGGCAAGCTCGGCGGGCTTGGCAATGTCGTCGCATTGACGGGTGACCTGCACACGTTCATGGTCGGCACGCCCTGGGCCGAGCAGGATCCCACGAAAAAGATCGTCGAGTTCATGACCGGCGCCGTCTCCTCGACCCCGTTCCGCGACGAGCTCAGCTCGCAGGTGAAATCCGATCCCGTCCTGAGCCAGATCCCCGCGGCCCCGCTGCTCGCGCTCCAGATCGACGACCTCGTGCTCGACACCGAGACGAAGGTGAACCCCCACCTCGCCCACGCCGAGAGCAATACACACGGCTATGCCATCGCCGAGGTGAGCGCCGCGGAGATCGTCGTGACCCTGCACGCCGTCTCCGGGAAGGAGGTCACCACGAATTACGCCGGCAGGACGGCCGAGTTCGTGACCAAGATGCAAAAGACGCGGTTCAAGACCGTGGCCGGCGGGAGCGACCTCTTCAAGGAAATCGAAGGCGCCTGGAAGCGCTGGGACACGACCACGCTGATGTGGGCGTGAAATGGGGGGCGGGACCTCCCGCCTCCCCCTCTCCACGTCTCCTTCCTCCCCCCCTCTTCCCTCGCCTCGGCTCGCAACCGGTCCCGACACGTGCCCTCGGCCGTCGACGGCGCGTGTTCGGCGGCGCGACCCATCCCTCCGCCACGCGACCCCCCGAGCGACGCTGCCCACCCCCCGGCGTTTGCCTGCGCGTGGACCGGTCGTCCCCCGCGACGAGCCCCCGCGGCAGCCAACAGCGCGTGTTCGGCCGCTCGACAGGGCCCCTCGGGCGCCGCCGGACCGTGTCTTTACAGTCGACCTTCCACCGGCACCACGCCTCGCCCCGTGTCCGGCGGCAAGACGCTCCCCCTGCCGCGCCGACGCGCCTTGTCCGGCGACCTGCACCATCTCGCGGAACGGAGACATCGCCTGTCGGGGCGCCCGACAGACGAGGACGAGGGCCGATGTCGCCTGTCGGCGAACCTCCGCGCGGCGGCCGACGTCGCCCTGCGATTGAAGTCGTCGTGAAGCAGAGCGGGGGCGCACGGGCCCATGCATGTCGTGTCGCCCGACACGGCCCACAGATACACGAGGGTGTCCGATCGGGCGGCATGCCGGGCGTTCGTGCCAAACACCCCCCATGATCGGGCCGAAGAAAGGCCCGGGGGACCGTCGTCGTTATTCACCGAAAGCAAGAATCCGACGGCACCGAGGTGGGGTCCACAGGTATCGTCAACGAACGGTTACACGCATTGAGGGTGCCTGTCGCTCACGAGCTGGAAAGGGCGCCGAATGAGATGGCATGCCTGGTGCAAAGGCGCCCATCGCAGCTTTGAACGAGCTGAGAAAGGGCATACCTCGTGAACATGAAGATCCGCCTTGGCATCCTTGCATTGGGAACCGCTCTCCTCGCCGCATGCGGGGGAACCAGCGTCGACGACATCGAAGACCAAGCACCGCAAGGAACGGTCGCCGGGGCGAGCTGGACGATGAAATCGGCTGTCGTGACGGACGATGGGGACCGGTTCTCGGTCAGCCTCTATCCCATCGAGGTCATGGCGTGTGACAGCTTCGCCCAGTCCGACACGCAGATCCTCTTCAGCGCGCCGAAGACGGCCGGTGAATATCCCCTCAAGCTCGAGCTCACGGACCTGAACGGCAGCCAGACCATCACCTTCGTCACAGGGCCCGGACAAAACGTGATTTCCTCCGAGGGAATCTTGAACGTCGAGTCCGTCTCGGCCGACAAGGTCACGATCGGTCTGCTCGCCGAAGCGGACAACAACTCGATCAACGGGCGCTTCACGACCACGATCTGCAAGACGATGAACTGAGCGCATTCCGTCGGCCGAGGCTCCCGGTGGAGCCTCGGCCGATGGGCTTTCCTGGGGGGCCGTCCCGAGGGGAGGCTCATTCCAATGGCCGGCCGCCCGTGCGTTGGGCGCAGCGAACGACCGGCACGATGCTCGACGCGAGGAGGGTATGGGCTCCGTCGGCAGGCCGTCCGCTACCAGGTGATGGGCTGCCCAGTGTCGGTCACGAGCTGTCCACCGGCGTCGACCCACGCCTGGGCGTCCGCGCCGATGTAGTCGCTATACGAAGCACGCCACTTCAAGGACTTCTTGAGGAGCGTGTGCACCCTCTTCGCCCATTTCCGGAAGGCCTCGCTCTTCTCCGTCCACTCGCGATCGGGACCCAGGAATGTGTCGACGTAATACAGGCGGCTCGGCCCAAGTGACTTCCCGTCGAAAGGGCAAGGACCGAACTCGATCACAGGCGAAGGGCTGTCCTGCACCCACCAATAGCCCTGCTCGGGCAGGTGTCGCATCACGATCGCGTCCAGGTCCTCGGGCCGTGCGAGGTACTTGAAGTACCACGGTTTCCCGTTCTCGGAGAAGTTCAGCGAGTCCACGACGCGCGGTGAGGAGGTGGGCGACTCCGAGAGGAGGATGATGAAGTCCGTCTTCTCCCGAAGCCGCCGCTCGAAGTCCCCCATGTCCTTGGGCGTCATGTAGAAGCGTGACTGGTGTCCCATGGCTCTCCTCACTTCTTCTCGTTGTAGGGATGGAACTTGGGCCGTATGCCCTTCGCGCGCTCCACCTCGTCGATAGGCTTCCGCTCACGCGACACGGGCTGCCCATCCTTCCTCTGCTTCCCGACCTGGTGGAACTCCACAGGCTGCTTCGTGTTCTTGTCAACCCCGGCGACGTCCATGTAGCGCTTCTTCTTCGGACCGCCCGGGGTCTCGACGGGAAACTCCTTTACCGGGTCGAGGTTGCGCTTCTTGATGTCCTCCGCGACGTCGTCCACCTTGTCCTGATGCGCCTTCCCGCCCTTCCTGCCGTCCGGGTTCGGCACGCGCCTCTCGTTCGCCGACGCGCCCGCATTCGCGGGTGACGCCTGCCCCGCAGCCGCGCCATTCGGCTTCGCGCCGTTTGGCTTCCCGAGGGTCCGCGTCTTGGTCCGGACCGTCGTCTGCGTGCCACCTCCCCCACCGCTGCCGCTCCCCGTGGATAACGACTGCCCGTTGCGCGGCTCGGCAGGCTTCTTCTTTCCTTTCGGCAGGAAGTTCTGGTGCCTCGCATGGCAAATTCTTTCGAGGCACTCGCGGGCTCGGTCTTCCGCGAGCGCGGAGGTATCCGCCGGGCTGAGCCCCCAGTCCTCATACTCCCGCGCCGCGTCCTCGGACAACCTCACCGGCGCAGGCGGCTCGACCTCGCGCGGGCTCTCCGCGACGACTTGCTCCGTGCGGCCCCGGTGGACGAGGACCCTCGTGCAGCTCCGCGCGCCCGTGCGGCTGCGCCTTCGTGTCTGGCCCGGCTCTTCGTACGCCGTGCACCTCTGCGCCTCGACGCGCCTCTCCACCGCCGACGCATCACGCGGAATCGGTCGCGGCAGCGGCTTTGGCCGCTTGGCCTCCTTGGTCTCGGCCTTCTTGGTCTCCTCCTTCTCGGCCTCGACCTTCGCCGCGGCCACGCGGGGCTTCGGCGGCGCCGGGCATTCGAGCCGATGGAACGGAATCGGGAGGAGCTTCGCGCTCTCGCGAGGCGCCCCCTGATCGTAGATATACACGCCCAGGCCCGCGCGCCTCGCGAGGTCCACCTCCCGGGCCTCGAACACGGGCGAGCCGTTGGTATCGAGCGCCCACATTCGCTTGTCGTTCGGCACGTTCTGCGGGCGCACGCAGACGTGGATGACGTTCGGCGCCTCGAAGATACGGGCCATGATGTGATCCCGCGACGAGGCGCACCCGGACAAGACGAGCGACAGCGCGACGAGCAGGGCGACATACCCCCGAATTCCCCTCTGCATGGACCTTCCTCCCGCCCGGGCATGGCTCCGCCCTCGCCGCTCATCAGCGGGGCGGCCCTTCGGGCAATGCGAAAGACGGTGCAGGGACGTTCAAGCCACCGTCAACGACAGGAGAGCGGCGGCGCGATTCCCCCGAGGGCCGCTCCTCTCCCCGTCCAAAACGTGCTGGGCATTCGGGTCCCAAGCCCAGCACAGGTCGCGGGTTCTACGTGGCGCACCTGGAATGTGGATTCCAGGCCTACGAATCACGCACCCCGTAAACGGAGGTAATCACACCCATGGCCGTACGCACCATCTATCCCCGCACGTCACTCGGCTCCGTGCTCGCCGAAATCACCTACACGCACAGTCGGCTCAAAGCGCACCCCCTCGGCGCCCCCCACGTCGCCGCCTTCGAAGCGCTGCGCGCCGAATGGCCGGCGGTGCAAAATAAGGAGCTCGTGGTACGCGACGCCATCACGGACGCACAAGCGCTCATCGATCACGTCGACGATCTCCTCGACAACCTCGCGAACGGTGTCGTCCATGCCATCTTGACGATCACGAACGGCGATCGGACGCACGCGCTGTACAAACACTTCCTCGGAAACAAGACGCCGAGCGATTTCAAGCGCCCCGTCCTCGGGGGGCAACTCGAAGCGATGAAGGCCTGGTTGCCCTCGCTCGCGCAGAGCGAGCATGCGCCCCTCGTGGCCTTCGCGCCTGCACTCGCCGGGCTCCTCGGGCAAGCGAGCAGCGCCGTCACCGCCAAAGCAGAGGCCGAGGGGGCGCGGGATCAATTCCGCGATTTCGGGGAACGAAAGAAGTTCATCGACAAGCTGAACGGGTGCCGCAAAGAGACGCACGGCGCCCTCGCCAAGCTGCCGCACGAGCATTCGAGCCTCCCCAGGAATTTCGCCGACAAGTTCTTCCGCCGCGAACGCGTGGAGCCTGGGGACGAGGCGGACGTGACGATCACGTCGGTGAAGGCAAGCATCGTCGAAATGCAGAAGGAGCTCGCGGACCAGCACAAGCTGCTCGCAGACCTGGAAGCTGAGGAAGCGAAGGTCGCCGAAGCAGCCATCCACGCCGACAAGGAGGCGCTCGTCGTGCTCGAAGCGCAGGCGGCGGAGGCCCAAGCGAAGGCCGACGCCCTCCGCGCGAAGATCGAAGGGAAGTAGCCCTCCCGGGGGCGGGTTCTCCTCCCGCTCCCGCTCTCGCTCCCGCTTCCGCTCCCGCTTCCGCTCCCGCTCCCGCTTTCGCTCCCGCTTCCGCTCCCGCTCCCGCTTTCGCTCCCGCTCCCGCTTTCGCAGCTGGACGAGGCCACCTGCAAACATCGATGCGAAGACGCTGAAGAGCGCCGCACGACGCCGCGGCTCAGCGTTCGAGGCGTAGCTTGTCCCAGGCCCAGCGGGCGCCGTGCTCGACGTCGCGTCGGGCCGCACCCTGTGCGAGACGAAGATCGGCGGCAAATGTCCCGGGCTCCGAATGCCACCGGAACGCGACGAGCGTCCGGGTGTGCCGAAGACGCTCCGCGCGCTCCGAGCGACCCGCGATGCGCACGGACCCTGGACGCTTCCTGCGGGGGCTGCCGGCCTCGCCGCCCCCCACTCGGTCGAGGCGATGCGCGAGGGGCGCGCGGTCGACGTCCTCGCCCTCCGTGAAAAGGAAAACCCCGGGACGCTCCGCCTCCTGGTCGTCGACAAGGCGACGGGCGCGCCTCGCCAAACGTGGACGCTGCCCCCGGGCGTGCGGGTGCATCCCGGCGAGGTCGACCTGGTCGGCCTCTCCGACGACGACCGCGTCGTCGTGATCGCGCAGGGCCAGAGCGTCCTGGTCTACGAGCCGTGACCGTCGACGACCCGAGCGCGGTCGCCGTGTTCGAGCGGCCCTGACGAGACGGCAAGAGGCGAAAATCCTGGTTTCTTTTCCCCTAGATGCAGGAGAGAGGCGATGTAGAAGGCGCCATGCACCCGACGTCCTGGTCCACCTTCCACGGCATCGTCGTTTCGGCCTTGCTCCTCGCTGCGGCGGGGTGCGGCGGGTCGACCTCGGACAGAACGATCGCGTCGCCCTCGGGCGACCCCACCGCCGTGGAAATCGCTGCCGCAGCGCAGCCGTCGAAACCGGCGGAGCCGCCGCCCGCGCCTGCGCCGCTGCCTCTGGAGAAGGGGCGCTGCCCAGCGCCGCACACGTGCTCCTTCGAGCTCGAAGGGCTGACCAGCCGGCTCCTCGGTCGCAAGGCCGACGACGTCGAGAGCGTCTCGCTGGCGGGCCAGGTGGCGAAGGTGGAGGACGCGATCCCGGTGCCGATGGAGGCCCTCCTTCCCATAATCGAGGGTCACCTCGCGGAGGTCGCCGACGACCGATTCAGCGTCGACGTGCCGGTCGAGATCCGTTTCCGCAATGGCAGCCGCGCGCAGGGGACGTTCCCGCTCGGGGGCATGACGTTGCGCCTGCGCGTCGAGGAGGTCCTGCGCGGCGTCGCCAAGGGCCCGGTTACGCTGCCGGGGGACACGCCGCCGGCGGCCGGGAAGCCGCGATCGATGTGGGTCCTCGGCGGCACCGCGGCACCGCGCCTCCGCGGCGCAGCCGAGACGATCCGGGACGTCGACTGGGTGCTCGTGGCGGATGACGTCTCGTCAAAAGCCCGCTGCCCCGATGGCAGCACCACCTCCCTCTCCCAGCTACGCGCCCGGGTGTACGATCGCCGCTCGGGCATTGTCCTCGCCGAGCGCGTCTTCGCGGCCCCCGATCCCGGTGGATGCGAGAACAGGATCGGCATGCGCGACGCCGAGCCCGGCGCCCGCTGGGCCTGGGACAAGCTGCGCCTCGAACGCTGAGCCGCGGCGTCGTGCGGCGCTCTTCAGCGTCTTCGCATCGATGTTTGCAGGTGGCCTCGTCCAGCTGCGAAAGCGGGAGCGGGAGCGGAAGTGGGAGCGGGAGCGGAAGTGGGAGCGGAAGCGGGAGCGGAAGCGGAAGCGGAAGCGGGAGCGGGAGCGGAAGCGGGAGCGGGAGCGGGAGCGGGGGCGGCAAGAGGGATCTTGTTGTGTACCGCCGTTGAGGAAGGGGGTGGATCCCCGGATTACGCAGGGATTGCCATACGCCGACGGATGCGTGTAGACAGAGGCCGTGCTTGCACGGACGCTTTACCGATGGCCCGCGGTTCTCATCGCGTATTCCATCGCGTGCGGCACACCGCGAGCACCGGATTATCTCACGCCTTCGAGCCCGTCCGTGGTTCCCACAGATGCCGGTTCAGACGCGCCGGATGCCGCTCGGGTCGTCGACACCCGCGGATGGGCAAGCGCCGCAGATTCACCCTACAAGCCTTTCCAGAACCTTCGGCCTGAGTGCCTCATCGACCACGGTTGTCCATTCGAGCCGGCTGTGCTGCCGCCATGCCCTTCGGGGCTCGATCCTCTCGATGTCACCGAAGTCCTCGCGCGCGCCGACGAGCTTTCCGGCCAGTCCGCGCTCGTGCGTGGGATGCTGCGCGCCAGAACGATGATGACCCTGGTGGACTGCGGCTTTCAGTGCTGCAATTCGGCGGGAGGCCCCATCGTCCTTTCGTCTCTCGAAAGCTCCGAGCAGGGGATGCCTCCGAGCCTGCTGCTTGCAGACGAAGCAAACCCGTACGCGTTTCGCTGCGGGGGTGACGATTCCTGGACCTGCTGCACCTTCTCGCCGAACGTGGAGGTGCTCGTGTACGGCCGAATCGAGCCCATTCCCCCGGAACGCTTGAAATATCATCTTGTATATCCGTCGCTCACCGACGTGCGCCTCTGCGCGCTTCATCCATTTCCACCGCCTGCCGAGCTGGAGGTGAACGAGACAGGGTGCAAGCTTCAGGGCAGGCAGTATGCGCCCGAGGAGCACGTCACCATCGGCGAGCAAATGTGCGGCTGTCATCGCGGACGCGCCTCCTGCCAGCCGAACGATTCGTCGTCCTGCTTCTATGCCGGAGAATGGCTTCCTGATAAAGGCGCTCTTCTCCTGCGACGGTCATGCGAGGTCTTGCAATGCAACAGCGGCAACTGGGCGCGTTCCCCGGGGGATTGCAGCTTCCCGATGCTTGCCTTGGTCGGCTTTGCGCTCCGAAGTACCGCGCTCGAACCGAAGGAAGCTGCCAAGCTGGAACCGCTGCCCCAGGCCCTCAGAGAATTGCCCGGCTCGATCAGAATCATCGCGCGCGTCAAAGCAAATGAAGGACGAAATGCGGAGCAGCTCGCGCAGGAGCGCGCACAGCAGGTGAAACGATGGCTGGTCCGGCACGGGGTATCGCCGGAGGCCCTCCGCGTAGAAATCAAACGGCCGGAGATCGACGACGGCGGCCCGCCGCTCGTGCACTTCCGATTCGTGCCGCAATCACGCGCTTCGGCTCCACGCCCCGGTCCGTGAATCGGGCGCAGTTGATATTACTGAATACGCTCCGAACCGTTTGCCGGCGGAAGATGGAGCGGTATCGTAGCCATACTCATGACTCCGGGTAGCACGGGGTTGTGGGGAGACGCCGGTCGGTGTTGAAGGCGCCGGCTGGCGTCGCTTGTCCTGTCTCATGAATTGGGGGCGAAGGCAATCGCGAACGTGCGGATTGGTTCGTCGCGGGAGAGTCCCTCACCCCCAACCCCTCTCCCGTGCCGGGAGAGGGGTGAGGGAGACTTGTTCTTACGGGGCGCGGCGGTAGACGAGGCGGCCCAGGGTGGCGATGACGTGGTCCATGCGATCGAGGACCTTTGGATGAACGTTGCCGATATAGCGCATGGCCTGGGCGACCTGGACGCAGGCGAGCACCTCCCGGGCGGAGCCGAGGGCTGTCTGATATCGCTGCCGTTTATGTCCTGCCGTGTTCCCTGCCCCTTCCGCCGTATTGAGAGCGACGCTGTGCATGGCCCTGCGCAGTTGCCGAGCCAGATCGGAATCTCTCCGTTCAATCTGCTCCGCGATCCCTGCCGCGTCCCCAACCATGGCCAAAACGACTTCGTAAATCCTCAGCATGACGAAACCTCCGCCCGACGACCCAATCGCCGGGACCCCCGTCCCACACCGTCGCGCGGAGGCCTCTTCAAGGCTGCGCAGCACCGCGCGGAGCCGCCCGGAGCGCGAAGCGCGAGGACGGTGAGCACGGCTTGGCCTTGAAGAGGCCGAGCACGACGGTACGCTCGCCGTCCCCGAGCGAGATCCCCTGAACCCCGCCCCCGCCCCCGCTCCCGCCCCCGCTCCCGCTCCCGCTCCCGCTTCCGCTCCCGCTTCCGCTTCCGCTTCCGCTCCCGCTCCCGCTCCCGCTTTTTTTTCGCCGCTCCACCCCTCTGTCACGGTCCTGTCACACAGCACGGGTACGACGACCCTGTGGGCACCCGCGTCACGCGTTCGCTCGCGGACGTCGTCGTCCCGAAGCTCCTGTTCCTCTGCGCGCTCGCCAGCGTCCTCGCCACGCTCGTGATCGCCGGCCTGCTCGCCGCAGAGGCCCTCGGGTTCGTGCGGACGCTCGGTGCCTCGGGGCCCGCGGCGGACGCACGCAGCGGCCTCGCGTCGCTCCTCGCAGGCACTGTCCTCGCCACGCTCGTCGCCGTCCTCGTCGCGCTCCCGCTCGGCCTCGCCGCCGCGATCTACCTGAGCGAGTTCGCAGGCCCCCGCGCGCGCCGTGTCCTCGCGCCGACGCTCGACGGGCTCGCGAGCCTGCCTACGGTCGTCCTCGGCTACCTCGCGATCGCCCTGCTCACGCCGTCGCTCGGCGCGCACCCCGTGCTCCTCTCGGGCGTGGCCCTCGGCGCGATGATCCTGCCGTACTTCGCGGCGCGAAGCGCACACGTGATCTCCGCCGTCCCGCAGAACCTGCGCGAGGGCGCGTATGCGCTCGGCGCGAGCAAGCTCGCGACGGTGAACGCCATCGTCCTCAAGTCGGCGCGCGGCGGGATCGGCGCGGCGCTGCTCTTCGCCGTCGCGCGGGCGCTCGGCGAGGTGATGATCCTCGTGATCATCACAGGCCACACGCCGCAGGGCGGGTGGGACGTCTGGGTCCTCGAAGCGTCGAGCCACCTCGCGCGCGCCTCGCTCTCCGTGACGATCGAGGGCGCCTTGGCGCTCGTCGCCCTGGCCCTCGCGATGGCCGTGCCCGCCTCGATCGGCGCCGCGTCGTGGCTCGAAGAGTACGCGCCCCGCGGCAAGCGCATGTCGCGCGTCGAAAAGCTCGCCCGGACGCTCGCCGCGGCCCCGCCGATCGTCTACGGCCTGCTCGGGCTCGCGATCTTCGTGCGTGTGCTCGGCTCCGGCCAAAGCACGATCGCGGGCGCCGCGATGCTCGCGCTCCTCCTCCTGCCGCGGATGACCACGG
This sequence comes from Polyangium sorediatum, assembly GCF_029946465.1. Lineage (NCBI taxonomy): Bacteria > Pseudomonadati > Myxococcota > Polyangiales > Polyangiaceae > Polyangium > Polyangium sorediatum. The sequence goes on along the minus strand of NZ_JARZHI010000046.1, from coordinate 53,401 downwards.
CCTTCCGCGAGGCGCTCCGCGCCGTGCCCGGATCGCTGCGGGAAGCCTGCCTCGCGCTTGGCGCCGATCGGCTGCGCACGCTGCGCGAGGTCGTGCTGCCGGCGGCGATGCCCGACATCTGGCGTGGCGCCCTCCGCTCGCTCGCCCGCGCGGCCGTCGAGACCGCGCCGCTCGCCTGGATCGGCGCGCTCTCGCTCTCGGCGCTACCCTGGAAGCTCTTCGTCGCGGCCTAGTGCCCGCGCGTGATCCCCGGATCCCCGTATGACCTCCGACCACCCGCACGACAGCGAGCCCCCGGTGAAGATGAAAGCCGAGGATCTCCGCGCGTGGACGGACCGCGAGGAGGTCATCCGCGGGATCACGCTGCGCATCGCGGACAAGCGCATCACGGCGCTGATGGGCCCCTCCGGCTGCGGCAAGTCCCCGCTGCTCCGGTGCTTGAACCGCATGCACGAGATGACGCCGGGGAGCCGCGTCGAGGGGCGCGTGCTGCTCGACGGCAAAGACATCTACGCCCCCGGCACGAACCCCGCAGAGGTCCGCCGCCGCGTCGGCATGGTCTTCAAGAAGCCGAACCCGTTCCCGCACATGTCCGTGCGAGACAACATCCTCGCCGGCCTGCGCCTGAACGGCCTGCCCGCCGAGCGCCCCGACGAGCTCGTCGAGCGTTCGCTGCAAAAGGCCGCGTTGTGGGACGAGGTCGCGGACGACCTCGCGCGCCCGGGGACGAGCCTGTCGCGGGGCCAGCAGCAGCGCCTTTGCATCGCGCGCGCGCTCGCGCTCGGCCCCGAGGTGCTGCTCATGGACGAGCCGACGAGCACGCTCGACCCGGTGGCAACGAGCCGCATCGAGGATCTGCTCCACGAATTACGCGAGCACGTGGCCGTGGTCATCGTCACGCACAACATGCAGCAGGCCGCGCGGGTCAGCGACTACACGGCGTTCATCCACGAGGGAGATCTGGTAGAGTTCGATCGAACGGATCGGATCTTCACGAACCCGAGGGAGCGACGAACCGAGGATTACGTGACAGGGAAGTTCGGTTGAGCTGAAAGGATCACGCGAAGGTCGATGCCCCAGGGTCAGCACACGAGCCGCGTCTACGAGAACGAGCTGCGCACGTTGCGTGATCGGCTGCTGCTCATGGGCAGCCTCGTCGAGGAGATGATCGGCAAGGCGATGCAGGCCCTCGCCACGCGGGACACGGCCCTCGCGCGCTCGACCATGAAGATGGACCGGCGCATCAACCGGCTGGAGTGCGAGATCGACGATCTCTGCATGCGCATCCTCGCCATGCGCCAGCCCGTCGCCTCGGATCTGCGCTTCGTCACGAAGGCGCTGAAGATCGTGACGGACCTCGAGCGGATCGGCGATCTCGGCGTGAACATCTGCGACCGCGTGGCCGAGCTGAACGAGGAGCCGCCGCTCGGCGCGACGTTCGACCTCGTGGCCCTCGCCGACGAGGCGACGCTCGTGGTGCACGAAGCGCTCGACGCGCTCGTCGAGCGCGACGTCGACCGCGCGACGGAGCTGCTCACGCGGGACGAGGCGATCGACGAGCACTACAGCGAGATCTGGAAGCGCCTGCTCGAGCTCATGACCTCGGACCCGACGACGATCTATCGGGCGACGCGGATCCAATCGATCGCGAAGTACCTCGAGCGCATCGGCGATCACGCAATGAACATCGCCGAAACCGTGGTTTTCCTGGTCACCGGCAAGGACATCCGGCACCGGAACCGGCGCTACGAGACAGGCGCTCCGCCCGCGAACGAAGGCGCGGAAGGCAAGCCTGGCTGAGGGCGTTTCGCGCCTCGTGCCTCGCGCAAAACTTGCTGAGAGCCCGGGAACTTGTGCTACGGCACGGCCCATGGCGAAGTCCACGCGCCCCGTCACGATCGAGAGGCCCTCGCCGGCCGACGAAAGGCCCGCATGGTCCCGGGTCGGGATCGTCGCCGCGGTGGGCTTCGTGCTGGGCATCGCATGGCCCAAGCTCGCGGGCGTGAAGGTCGGCCCCAACGTGCCGGGCGATCTGAAGGCCCAGGTCGAGGTCACCGCCCCCCCGACGGCGTCCGCCCAGGCCGCGCCGCCCGCCGCCGCGCCCGCGCCCACGGGCGCCCCGACGGCCGAGCCGGCCGCCGCGCCGTCGAACAAGCAGACGGTCGCCGTCGGCCCCGGCAAGATCAGCCGTTGCTGGGACAAGAAGAACAAGAAGGTCACCGATTGCGGGGCCCTCCAGCTCGACCCCGTCGCGGTCCCCAAGCTCCAGGGCCTCGCCGAGTGCCCCTCCGCGGTCGGCCTCTCCGGCAAGCTCACGCTCGGCCTGGAGATCGATTTCGAGAAAAAAGAAGTCCACGTCGTCAAGAACAAGAAGGACAAGACGACGATCCCGACCTCGACCGTCACCGGCATCGTGCAGTGCGCCTCACGCGCCTTCGCGAACCTCCCGCTCGAAGACGTCCCCAACAAGTACCGCAATTACACGGTGCAATACGGCCTGACGTTCTACCCGCCCGGCAAGGCGCCCGAGGAGGCCGAGGCCCCCGCCGGCGAGGGCGAAGCCGCCGCCGGCAGCACCACGAGCGAGGCCGAGGCCAATGGCACGGGCGTCGTGAGTTGGGATACGGCCCTCGTGCGCAAGGATCCCAAGGACGGCGAGGTCGTGGCGCGGCTCGTGCGTGGGACGAAGATCAAGCTCGTCGGCCGCCGGAACGATTGGTTCAAGGTCGAGACGGGCGGCAAGACCGGCTGGATCTACCGCGGCGCGATCGGACTCTGAATTTCCACGCGGATCTGGAAATCGAGCGGCTTGGAACGATAAGCTCGGCCCCGAAGCGTTCTCGGGCCGATGTCACACGCAAGCGCGCACCCCTCGTCCACCACGCGACGCCCCCGCCGGAACTTCCTTCTCCGCGGCGCCCTCGCCGTGCTCGTCTCCGGCGCCGCGGCGCTGGGGGCCTCCGCCGCGTGTAAACACCTCCTGCCCGCAGGAAACGCCGTCGCCAAGGGCGTGCATATCGGCGGCGCCGAGGCCGGCCCCGGGACGCCGCGCGAGGTCGCCGCGAGGCAAGCGCGCGTGTTGCTCGATCGGCGCGTCACGCTCGTCCTCGGCGAAGAGGTCGCGCTCGAAGCGTCGCTCGCCGAGCTCGGCGCGACCGTCGACGAGGAGCGGCTCGCCGCGCGCCTGGCCTCCGTGGGCCGCGAGGGAGACCTCTTCACGCGCCTCGCGGACGCGCTCTCCGCGCGGCACGGCGGCGTCTCGGTCCCCGTCTTCGTCACGCTCCCGATCGAGCCGCTCGCCGCCGCGCTTTCGCGGCGCAAGGACGAGACCGACACCCCGCCCCGCGGCGCGCGCCTCGATTTCGCCACCGGAAAACCCACCACGCACGTCGCCGGCCAGTACCTCGACCTGTATGCGGCCGCCTCGGCGATCGAGCGGGCCGCCGCGAGCGGCGAGGCGCGTGTGCCCGTCCCGAGCTTCGCGATCCTGCCCGACGCGTCGAGCGAGATCGTCGCGTCGATCGACGTCTCCCGGGTCGTCACGAAATACGAGACCCGCTTCGGCTACGTCGGCGGACAGGCGAACCGCGCGCAGAACGTCGCGCGGGCAGCCGCCGGCATCGACGGCGTCGTGCTCCTGCCGGGCGAGATCAAGAGCTTCAATGCCGAGGTCGGAGCGCGCACGAAGGAGAATGGCTTCACCACGGCGCCCGAGATCTTCAAGGGCGAGATGCGGGAAGGCATCGGCGGCGGCACCTGCCAGGTCGCGAGCACGCTGCACGCGGCGGCGTACCTCGGCGGCTTCGAGATCGCCGAGCGCATCAACCATTCCCGGCCGAGCGGCTACATCCCGATGGGCCTCGACGCCACGGTCGTGTATCCCCACGTCGACCTCAAGCTCAAGAACCCCTATTCGTTCCCCGTCGTCGTGCACGCCATCGCGGACAAAGGCACGCTCACGGTGGAGATCCGCGGGAGCGGGAATCCCGCCGAGGTCGAATGGTCGAGCGCGACCGTCGGCGTATCCCCCTACAAACGCAAGATCGAGGAGAGCCCGGGCTTGAGCGAGGGGCGCGTCGTCCTGAAGCAAAAGGGCATTCGCGGCTACCAGATCAAGAAGACCCGCGTCGTGAAATCGGAGGGCCGGGCGCGCGTCGAGGAGAAGACCGACGTGTATCCGCCGACCTTCGAGATCCTGATCGTCCCGCCCGGCCTCGATCCCGCGACGTTACCGCCTCTGCCCGGCGAAGCGGCCGAGCGGCAATCGAGCGGCTAACCACGCCCCGAGCCCGCCCCGCTGCGCCGCCGCGAGCGCCGCCACCTTCGCCATCGCCAGCGTCGTATCGTAGGCGACGCGCCGGAACCACACGGCCCCCTGGTCCATGTCGAGGATCGCGAACGCCGCGCGGGGATCGCCGTCCCGCGATTGCCCCACGCTCCCGGGGTTGATCAGGTAATGCGCCCCGTCGTCGAGCTTCACCATGTCGCCCGGCGCCGGCCCGAACGCGCCGCCCCGCGCGCGCCAGGCCCCCGCGTGGTGCGTGTGCCCGAAGAGCCCGATCCGCGCGCCGTACCCGCCCTCTTGCAGCGCTCGCAGGCTCTTCTCCAGCCGCGACAAACTCGACAAATGCAGTTCGTCGTTCGGCATCGGGTGCAGCGCCGCGTGGAAGAGCAAGAGCTCGGAGGACACCTTCCGGACGAGCGGCAACGAGGCGAGCCAATCGCGCGGCGGCCCGCCGAGGAGCCGCCTCGTCCATCGCATCGCCTGCTGCGCCTGCAGGCCGAAATGCGCCGTGTCCCGCAGCCCGAGCGCGGCGCGATCGTGGTTGCCGACGACGCCCTTCGCCCCGGCCGAGGCGAGCATCCGCGCGCATTCGTTCGGGTTCGCCCCGTATCCCACGACGTCGCCGAGGCACAGGATCGCGTCGACCCGCTCCACGTCGATCGCCGCGATCACCGCGGAGAGCGCCTCTACATTCGCATGCACGTCCGACACGACGGCGTATTTCACGGCCGACCCGCCTTTCCGCCCGCGCGCCGGGCCCGCTGCCCCACGCGTTTCGCCAGCGTGAGCACGAGCGGCCAGGGGTCGTCCCAGGCAAACACGTCGAAGACCTTGGGCCCGCGGTACGAGGCCACGAAATCGCGGAGCGACACGGCGCCGGAAGGCCCGTAATCGAGGAGGAACGCCCGCACGTCCCCCTCGACCGAGGCCCAGCGCAAGCCCGGACGAACCGGCCCCGTGTGCGGCAAGGGCAGCCCCGCGAGCTCGGCATACGCGACGAGCGGCAGGTTCACGCCGGACGCCGCGCCGAGCCGGTTCCACAGATTGAAGCGCGGGTTCGCCTCCAGCAAAAAGAGCTCGCCCGTCTCCGCGTCCCGCTTGAAATCGAGCTTCACCACGCCCACGAGCCCGAGCGCCCGCACGACCTCGAGCCCGACCCGCGTCACCTCGGGATCCTCCACGATCTCGATGAACGTGCTCTCGCCCGAGCCCGACGGGTACGTCCGGATCTTCTTGCCCACGTGATGGGCGACGGGCTCGCCGCGCGCATTCATCCACGCGTGAAAGCTCGTGATGTGATCGTCGCCGCCGCGCACGTACCGCTGCACGACGAACGCCGTGCCCGACCGCCGCATCTGCGCGAGGCGTTTGTCGAGCTCCTCCGGCGTCCGCGCGAAAAACGCCTTCCAGGGCAACCCTCCCTCCTCGCGCACGGCCGCGGAGGTGCGGAACGACGTGTGATTCACGGGTTTCACCGCGCAAGGCAAAGGCACGCGCGCCATCACCTCCGCCCGCGTCCTCGCCTCCGCGGACGCCACCGTCGCGGGCACGGGCAAACCGAGGCGCCGCGCGAGCGTGGCGAAGCGCGCCTTGTCGACGAGATCCTCCACGCGCTCGGCCGGCGGCAGGAGAAATCGGTAATGCCGCTCGAGCATCTCCCGGTGCCGCGAGATGCAGAGCAACATGGCGTCCGTCCCGTAAAACAGCACGGGCCGCCCGCCCGTCCGTTCCGCCACGATCCGGAGGTCCTCGGCCGTCTGATCCGGGTTCGTCACGGGATCCGAGAGGACGGCGGTCCGCGCGACATATCGAGATCCGAACGTCGGATCCCCGGCGCGCGTCGAGGCCACGACGAACGGAATGCGCGGGACGGGCAGGCCCGCCTCGGCCGGCGCGTCCCCGGAGAAACACCGGACCATGTTGAGATCCCCGCAAAGCACGGCCGGGACAAGCGATTGCTCGGGCATCGTTCCCTCCCCCTCCGCATCAAGGTTCTTCCTCGGCGAATGCTTCCACCGGACGCCGCTTCGTGCTGGGACGGCCGCACAGCCGCGCCCATTCGCGCGCGGCACGCTCCGCGTGGTCGCGCAAAGCCTCCCGCAGGGTCCGCCGCGCCGCCCGGATCTCCACGATCGGCCGCGAAGAGAGCGCCATGTCGAGCTTGTACCGCACGTCCCCGCCCAGAAAATCGTATTCGCGCCGCCCCGACGCGATCGCCATTCGAATGGCCAGCGCGTGCGCTGCGATCCCCGGCCGGAGCTTCGGCGGCAAATCGGCGCGCCGACCGCTCTGATAAAAATACACCTTGTCGTTCCAGACCAGGTTGTAGAGCGCCGCCACGGGCTCGCCCCCGGCCCGGAGCACCGCGAGCTCCAGCGCGCCCCGTTCGAGCAGCGCGGGCATCACGGCATCGTGAAAAGCCCTGAATTTCTGCGACGAAAACACCCCGCTCCGGTCGTCCTTTTGCCAGCGCGCTTCATGGAGCGAAAGGAGCGTCGCGCGCGCCGACACGAGCTCGTCCGGCGTGCGCGCGACCGTGAGCACGAGCTCGCCCTGCCCGAAGCTCTCCAGATCCCGCATCGATCGCCGCACGAGGTACCGCCGCGACGAAGGCAACGCCGCGAGGTATGCCTCGAACGATTGCGGCAGCGCCACGTACGGGCTCCGGCCGCGCTCCGTCAAGGTCACCCGCAAATCCCTGCGCCCGAGCGCGTCCGCGAGCGCGAACGGCGCGCGCTTGCTGCCATCCATCGCCGGCAGCACGACCTCGTCCCAGGCCCCGAGCAGGCCCCCCGCGAGCGCCCGCGCGGTCGCCTCCGCGACGGCGTCCTCCTCGCCGCGCTCGGCCACGATTCCGATGTATTCCGAGACGATTTCGTCCGCCTCGTCCTCCCCCGACGGGAGCGCTTCGAGCCGACGGAACGGGACGCCCCGATGCCACACGCGCCGCGCCACGAGCGGCAAGAGGCCGATGAGCCGCCCCTCGCGGGAGATCCGTAACGCACGGAGGCATCGCCCGTCCGTCCCGCCGAACACGCGCCACCAGGCGAGGATCCACAAAGGGGAGAGCGTAGGCTCGTTGCAATCGCTGCGATCGAGCAGCGCCTCCCAATCCCCCTGCATGGCCTCGAGCTCGGCGATATCGGAGACCACGGTGCAGCAGAGTTCCATGACAGCCCTCCAGGCGACGCGGCCATTTCGAGCATCCCTCGAAAAACCGCGATCTTCGCCGTATGGACTTCTCGCGCGCGCCCCACGCGCGCCGCGCGAGCCCGATGTAGGCACGGACTGCGCCCCTCCCTGCGTTCCGCCCCCACCGATGCCGCCGGCTCGCTCGACCCGCGGCGCGCTCGCCCCGGGACGGCTCCACGCACCTGCGGGACGCGCGCCTCCGTCCGCCCTCCTACACGCGCGGAAAATCCGCCGCGGCGCTCGCCCGAGGGACGGGTACGTCCGCGGCGACGAGGGCCCGACAAACTGCACGGTGCCGTGCGGCGCGAGCACATCGGCGCGCACAAGAGGCCTCTCGGCGAGCTGCCAGGTTGTCCCGAAGAGCGGCGACGCGTGCACTCGCCCCTTGACGCGGGCAGCACCTTCTTGTCCCATCCCGTATCCCCCAGCGCCCCGCGCGACGAGAGAGAGCCGTGCTCGAGACCAAAAACCCTCGATTTTCCCCGCCGGCGCAGCTCCCGGAGGAGATCCGCGCCATCCTGCAGAACCAGGAGATGGCGGGCGAGCGGCTCGTGAACTACGTACGAAGCGGCTTCGCGCTCTTCTCGCTCAGCGCGAGCCTGCTCGGCTCGGCAAAGGAAGCGCCGGCGGCAAACCTGGTCTTCCGCTCGATGCTGTACGCCTGGCTCGCGTATTCCGCGGTCGTCTGGCTTCTCCTCCGCCTCCGCCCTCGCCACTACGGCTGGCTCAAGTACCTATCGATCACTGTCGACATTTCGTTCCTGTACCTCGCCATGGTCGGCAGCCTGTACAACCATTCCGGTGTGTACGAGGTCTACCGCGGCCCCATGGCCTGGGTCATCCTCGCGGCCTTCAACATCATGGCGGGCCTGCGGTATAGCGTGCTCGCCGGCCTGTACTCGGCCGGGCTCGTGGGCGCGTGCGGCGCGGCGTTCCTCACGTATGTGAACGCGACGATGCCCGTGCCCTGGGTCGAGAGCGCCGTGTACGTCGGGGAAGGGCTGAACTTCGAGGAGTGCGCGAGCATCGTGCTCTTCACCGCGCTGACCGGCGTCTTCTCCGCCGTCACCGCCTGGAACTCCCGCAAGCTCATCCTCCAGGCCGCGACCGAGTCGCTCGCGAGAGACCGCCTCGAACAGGATCGGGATCGCCTCGCCAAGTACTTCTCGAAGGACGTCGTCGATCTCGTCCTCAACAACCCCGAAAGCATCGGCCTCGGCGGGCAGCGGATGCACGCCACCGTGCTCTTCGCGGACATTCGCAACTTCACGCAGCTTTCGACCATGATGCAGCCGGAGGAAGTGGTCGATCTGCTGAATCGCTACTTCTCGATAATGGTCGAGATCGTCTTCAAGAACGGCGGCACGCTCGACAAATTCCTCGGCGACGGCCTCATGGCCCTCTTCGGCGTCCCCTACCCCCTCGATCGCCCGGAAGAGCGCGCCGTTCGCACCTCGCTGGAGATGCTCGACGCGCTGCAGACGATGAACCGCGAGCTCGAAGCCAAGGGCATGCTCCGGCTCGACATTGGCGTGGGCATCAACTGCGGCGCCGTCGTCGCTGGCAACATTGGTTCGTCCCAGCGCCACGAATACACGGTCATCGGCGATACCGTGAACCTCGCCGCCCGGCTCGAAGCCCTGAACAAGGAGACGCGCACCCAGATCCTCGTCTCCGCGCCGGTGCACCAGGCGATCCAGGGCGCCTTCCGCACGCGCACCCTCGGGCCGCTGCGTATCCGCGGCAAACCCGAGCCCATCGAGGTCTTCGCCGTCCTGCCCTCCGACGTCGTGCCCGAGCCGACGCGCATCTCCCTCCTCCCGCCGTCCACCAGCTATCCGTGAAGCCCGACGCGCCGTTCGCCTGTTATCTCGCGAAACAGATCGAAATCGATCACGCGTGGGATCTCTGCGAGCGGCACCTCTCCGCCCTGCCCGAGCCCTTGGGCGCGCTCGCCGCCCGCTTTTTGCAAAGCGTCGCGGACGACCAGGGCCATCACCGCGGCTACTTCTCGACCCCCCTCGCGCCGCCGCTGCTCTATCTGCCGCTCTGGCTGCGCGACGGGCTTTTGGGCAAACGCCCCGAGCTCGCCACGATCCCCCTCGCGCCGCTGCTCGCAGGCGCCATGCTCGGCTACTTCCACGTCCGTTTCCAGGACGACCTCCTCGACGAACCCGAGCGCGGAGACCCCGCGCTCCAGCTCCTCGGCAATACCTGCTTCGTCGCCCTCGTCGAGGCCTGCCGCGCCACGCTCGGCCTCCACGAAGCATTCTGGAGAGCCTTCGATCGCGCCTTCCTCGATATGTCCCGGCTCACCCTGGCCGAGCAATACGCCGTCCGCTCCGACGCGCCTTATACCGATGCGCTTTTCGAGGCGCACGCCGGCAAGGTCGCCTTCGCCCGCATTCCCGTGCTCGCGGTCGCCGCGCTCGCAGGGCGAATGGATCTCGCGCCGGCCCTCGAAGCATTGGTCGGGCGGCTCGGCGTGGCCTATGGGCTCGTCAACGACGTCCTTGGCTGGCCTCGGGATCTCCGCGCCGGGCACCGCACGTACCTGCTCGCCCGCGCGGGCCTCTCCCAGGACGATCTCGCGCGTGTCGCCCGCGTGGAACCCCCTGCGGAGCGTGATGCGGCCCGGGAAGAACTCGCGACGCGCCTTCGCGAGCGTCTCTACGAGGGAGGCCTCCTGCGCGGCGCGCTCGAACGCGCGGGGGAGGTGCACCACGAGGCACGGGAGATGTCCCGGACCCTCGACGTATTGCCTGGCTTCGACGCGTTCACCGACGAGCGAATCACCTGGCTCGAATCCCTCGATTCTCGCCTGGCCGCGATCACGCTCCAGCGCGCGCTCGCGCGAGGTCGAGCCCCATGAGCCGCGCGCGCGTCACGGCGAGCGCGCGCAGGCAAAACGCCGCCGAGACCGTCCGCGCGCCATGCGCCGCGGGGACGCCGTCCTTGCCGGGGCAACGATACAGCGGCTCGCGGGGCCATAACCCGTCTGGCTCCTGCCGTGCGGCGAGGTAATGGACCATGGGCCAGGGGTCAAAGGTTCGTCCTCGCCCGCGCGCCAAAACCTCCAGAGAACACGCGGTCGAGACGACGCCGCCGAATCCTCCATCCGCGGCTTGGAGCGTGACGAGGGCCCGCTCGTGCGCATCGACGAGCTCGAAGAGCGTGGCCACGAGGTCCGGCGCGGCGCCCGCCTTTTCCACGACGCACGCGAGGCGGGCAAACATCAACCACGTATACGGCGCGCCATAATAGGCGAGGCTCGCCTCTTTCTCGGCCGACCAGGTGCGCAGGCACCACGCGAGCGCGCGGTCGAACACGCCCTCGGGGAGCCCGATCCCCGCCTCCGCGAGGCCGATGAGCGCATTCAGCGTCACCGCCACGCAGCGCGGCCCGAGCCACGCCGGCCCGCCCTCGGGCACCGGCTCGCGCAACCCCTTGTCCAGCCAAACCGGCAGCATCCCGTCCTCGGCCTGGTGCGCACAAAGGAGGTCGAGGGCCGGCGCGAGCTCCGCCGCGAGCGTGGTTCGCTCGGGCAAACGAGCGACGAGCTGCAAGGCGAGGCCGAGGTCGTCGCTGTCCGGCGGAATGCCGGTGTAATCGTCGAAATAACGGAATCCGTCGACGCGGCGGACCTCGACGAGCGCCCGCGCCCGCGCCGTGACGTCCTCGCCGGCCTCGTGCAGCGCGAGCAAGCAAAGCCCGACAGGGAACAGCCGCCCCACGCGCGGCACGTCGGCGAACCCTCCCCACCGCTGCAAATCCCATGATTCGCGAAGCTCGGAATCCGCGGCGAGGGTCCGGCACGCGAGCCGCGCCGTCCGCTCGAGCTCGTCCACCTCGAGCTCGCTTTTGGGCACGAAGGCGAAAAACCTCGCCCCGTTCACCCGACGAACCACGCGCGCGAGGGAGGCCACGAGCTCGTCCACCACGCGCTTCGTCTCGCCTTCGAGGACGCGTGTAGCGCGCTCCGCGAGCCGATCCGCCTCGGACACGACACGCGTGACGACCTCGGCGGAACCCACGATCCGGAGCCAGGGGAGCCGATCGGGCGACGGGCAAACCCAACGCGCGAGGGCGGCGCCGCTCCCGGTCGCGCCCGCGTCGGACGCGATCGCGGCGAGCATCTGCGGCAGCGGCGCGCGCATGTTCGGATCGAGGAGCGCGCGCACCTCACACGCGAGCCGCGTGAGCTGCCCGAGCGCCCGCCCCGCCGATGCGAGCTCCGCATCCCCCTCGCCCGAGGATCCCAGCGCTGCGGGCACGATCGCCGAGAGCCCGAAATCCAGGAGTGGCGACGCCGCCGGAAGGGTGCTCGCCCCGCCGCCCTGCACCGCATCCCCGAGCGCCTCGATCGTCCGATCGAGGGCCGTTTGGAGCCCGGCCGGCGCGTCTCCACGATCCCACGCGCGGGCCGCGAGAAGGAGCCCTTCGATCGGCGAGAGGGCGGGCTCGGGTTGGTTCTCGGGGAGCGCGTAGGCCGGGGGAGGAAGGCAACATGCGGCGTGCACCGCTGCGACGAGCAGGAGGACGGCGCGCGCGGTCGAGCCCGCTTCCACGGCGGGCTCCTGCGCGGCGCACAACGTCTCGAGGGTGGTTGCCGTCGCGCGGGCAGGATCGTCCGGTCCTCCCAGCGCGGCGAGCGCGGCCTCAGCGCGTGCGGCGAGCGGCCGCGGGAGCCCCTTCGACCACGGCGCTCCGGGGTGGATCACGATCAAAAGGCCTGGAGGGGGAACTTCGGTGCGAAGCGGCGCGGGACCGGGCGGGGAGCCGGGTCCGCGCGTCGCTCCCGCGGCATCTCAGAACGCCGCTTTGCGATTGGCGAGCTGCTCTTCCATGCCCTTCGCGACCGCCTGGACCTCGTCGGGGTTCGCCGACTTGATCGCGTTGAGCAGCTCGGGCGTGGCCTCGTACCCCTCGGCTGCGAGCGTCGCATCGGGGTTGGCGAAAAGCCGGGCCCGGAAGTCCTTGTCCATGAGGGTCCGGCCGATCAGCTCGTCGATGTTCTTCTTGGCTCCCATGCTGCTGCTCCTCGAAGTCGTCCTCGGAAAAAATGTACGTGGACCTTTATGACCTACACCAAAGGACCTGTCCCGGTCAAGGATCGCCGCGGCGCACCGGCGTCCGATCTTTGCCCGGCTTTGCCGGTGTGTTAGTGTCCTCGACGGGCTTATTTCAGCCGAGATCCGATGAGCGAGAAGGAGAAGCCCCAACTCGAGCTCCTGATTCGCCAGCGGACCCCAGGTCTCGGCGGATCGCGGAGCAGCAGCTTCGTCACCAAGTCCTACGTCGCCGATCAGGTCGCGCTGAGCGTGAAGCCTCGGCGCATTCCCGAGGACGCGTACGAGGTGCAGGCCCAATCGAGGAAGGATCGCAAGCTCTTTTACGTGATCCGGCAGCTCGAGGCCGACCGCTACCTCTTCCTCAACGAAGAGGAGTACTTCCTCTGGCAAAAAATGGACGGGCTGCACACGCTGCGCGACGTCGCGACGGCGTACTTCCTCAAGTTCGGATCCTTCGATTTCCGGGTGATCCAGCGCTTTTTGTCGCGCGCGCGGGAGCACAAGCTCATCATCATCCCCCATACCGATCTCGTGCGCCGCACGCTCTCCGACGAGCAGACCTCGGGCCGATCGCGCCTCCTCACGCGGATCCGCGGCATCGATCTGCGCCTATCGAACGTCGATCAGCGCATCGCCGCGCTCCACGACAAGGTCCGCGTCCTCTTCACCCGCCCCGCGCTCGTCGCTTATGCCGCGCTGCTCGTCCTCGGCGTGATCACGATCGGGAAGCAAGCCGGGCGCGGGCTCGGGAGCGAGGTGCTCCGCGGCCATCATGCGCTCCTCCTGCCCGTGTTCCTGCTCATGCACGCCGCCGCGATCGTCGTGCACGAGCTCGCCCACGCGCTCGCCTGCAAGCACTTCGGCCGCGAGGTGAAGGCCTTCGGTTTCACCTTCGTGAACCGCCTCGTGCCCTCGGTCTACGCCGACGTCACGGACATGTGGATGTCCACCCGCAAGGCGCGCATGGCCGTGAGCTTTGCCGGGCCCTTGTCGGGCCTGCTCCTCGGCTCGATGAGCGCGATCGTGGCGTGGTTCGTTCCCGCGGGCGTCACGTCGTCGTTCCTCTGGCTCTACGCGATCTCGATGCTCGCGCTCGCGATCGGCAGCCTCTATCCGTGCCTGTTCATCGAGTCCGACGGCTACCACATCCTGAGCGATTGGCTGCGCATGCCGGCGCTGCGCGAACACAGCCGCAGGTTCTTGCAGGATCGCGTGCGAAATCTCGTGCGTGGACGAAAGCAGAGGCCCATGACGAACGACGAGCGGACGTTCCTCGTGTACGGATGCGCCTCGGTCGCGAGCCTCTCCGCGGCCTTCGTCACGGTCGTCACGCTCCTCGCCCGCCCTCTGCTGCGCTAATCGAAGGACCCCGATGACACTCTCCCCGAGGCCGCTTCACAAGGACCAGATCAAGCAGTGCGCGCGCGCCCTTCAGCGGGTCAGCCTCTTCTCCGCCTGGAAGTTCGACGAGGTCGAAGAGTTCGCTGCGCACGTCCAGATCGCGCCCTGCCCCGCGCAGGAGGTCGTGCTCTGGGAGGGAGACGCAGGGGACGTCCTCTACATCATCGCCGAGGGCAACGTCGTCGTGTCGCGCCGCCTCAAGGGCGACGTCGAGACCGTGATCTGCCGCCTCCACGCCGGCGACTTCTTCGGCGAGCTCGACGTCATCGACGATCAATCCGCCTCAGCGAACGTGCAGACCGAGACGAGTTGCCTCTTCTACACGATCGACCGCCACACGTTGTACCGCGAGCTCGAGTCGAACCCGCGGCTCTACTCGAAGTTCTTGCTCGCGCTGCTCAAGGAGGTCGCGAAGCGTCTGCGCACGACGAACCAGCGCCTCATCGACGCGATCCTCTGGGGCATCGACGCGACGTCGCTGGATCCAGGCTAGCCGCGCGTCACAAGCGCACAGCGCCGAACTCGGAGGTCCCGGGCCCGTCGCCACGTGCGCGATCGCCCGGCCCGCGCCGCCAGCGCAAGAGGACAAACGTGATCGCCGTCGTGAAGATCGCCACGAGCACGCCGCCCTCGCCGGTCCACAAGGCCGCATCCTCGCCGTTCGTCGAGGCCCCGAAGAACGCGACGACGATCGCGTTCCAGGCCGCGTGCATCGTCACGGCTGGCCAGACGCTGCCCGTCTCCAGGCGCAGGGTCGCGAGCAGGGTCCCCGCGCCGACGCTCGTCACGATGTAGAGCAGGAGCGAGAGCATGGGCACGGGGCTGCCGTTGTACTCGCCCGCCACGATGAGCGGCGCGTGCCAGAGCGCCCAGACGACGCCGCTCACGAGCACCGGCTGCGGCACGCGCGCGTCGATGAGGCGCGTCAGCATGTACCCGCGCCAGCCGAGCTCCTCCCCGAGCGCGAGCACCGCCATGGCCAGCGGCCCGAGCGTGACCGCGATGATGCTGCCTGCGAGCAGCCGCTCGCCCGGCGTGCTCCCCGGGATTGCAAATCCGAGCGGGTGCATCGCCGCTGGCTCGAAGTGCGCCATGCCCGTCGTCCAGGCGATGCCGTAGGCCGGCACGCCCACGGCCACCGGATAGATCACGCCGACCAGCATGGCCCACGCGGCGCGACGATCGAACCGGAACGATACGTCGCCAAACCCCTCGCGCAGGAGAAACCGCGCCACGACCGACGCGAAGCAGGGGACCCATACCAATGGGAGGAAGTAGTTCGGATGGAGGCCGTGCAGGACGATCTGCACGTCGAACGGCGCGCTCGCGAGGAGGAGGACCCCGAAGAAGATCGCGAGCCCTCTACGCGCGCGCCGTACCTTGTCCGTCGCCTCCTGCACCGACGGCGAGCTTATACGGGGTCGAGCCTCGCGGGTAGGGACAAGGCGGGGCCCGCGCGGTGTTCCGTCGCGGGCCGGGGCGTCGGCGTCCCGACAGGGACGTGGTATCGCGTGTTTGTCCGGCGCATCCGGACCGCCGGGCCGGGGGACCGTGGGCCTAGGGAATCGGGCCAAACCCGTACGAGGCGAGGATCCGCTGCCCCTCGGGGCCCGTGATGAAATCGAGCAGCGCCTCGGCGTCAGCCCGTGCCCCCGCGCGGGCCTTCGTCGTGACGGCAGCCCAAACTTCGGGCTTCGGCGCCCATTCTGCCTTTCCGCCATCGAGCACCTCGATCCCCGACGTCCCGGGGACCTCTGTACGATAAACGATCGCCGCCGCGACCTCGCCTCGCTCGACGTAGGCGAGCACGGCCGCGACGTTCCCGCCAAGCACCATGCGCCCTTCGAGCGCTTGCAAGGCCCCGAGCTTCTCCAGCGCCTCGCGCGCGTAGCGCCCGGCCGGCACCGCGCCCGGCTCCCCGATCGCGATCTTCTCGCCGGGCGGCAGGGCCGTCGCGAGCGTCTGGAACGTGAGCTTCGGCCCACCCTTCGGCCCGACGAGGACGAGTTCGTTCGTCGCGACGATGCGCGCGCGTTTGGCGTCCACGTGCCCGCCGGCCGCGAGCTTGTCGATCGGATCCCGGGCCGCGACGATCACCAGATCGACCCCGGCCCCGCCCTCGATCTGCCGCGCGAGCTCCCCCGAGGCGCCGTACGTCGCGCTCACGCGGACGCCTGGATGCGTCGCGCCAAAACCTTCGCTCAGCTTGGGGAACACCTTCCGCAGGCTCGTCGCCGCGGCGACCGTCACCTCCCCGCCTCCCTCGGCGGGTTCCCGCTTGCAGCCAGCGGCGACGAACACGACGAGGGCGAACGCGAGGGCGAACCTTCTCCGGCCTAGGGCTCGCAAAGCCCTTGCTTCCATCGCGCGTAGGACAGCAAAAAGAAGTTCTCCACCGCCGTCTCCATCTCCGGCGTCAGCAAAAACGACGGATGGCACGGCTCCTGGTCGCACATTTGGCTCTCCTTGCCTTTGTCGATGTGACGTCGCGCCGGCACGAGATCCTTGAACGCGCCGGTCTCGTCCACCGTGCCGACCGCGATTTTCAAAATGTACGGAAAGAGCCGGTTTTTCTCGAACGTGGCGGCGGCGTCGCCCGAGAGCCAATTGCCGCCCATCCCCGCGAAATGGCACGTCTTGCAGGCGCCGGACGCCGTCGGCTGATCGGGCAGGTTCACCATTCCGGTGGACTCCCAGTCCTTCCACTGCATGCACGCGCCGAACGCTTCGAGCGCTTCGAGCAGCGTCGTGTTGCTCCCGGGGCCGCCGCCCGCGCCCCCGCCTCCGCCCGCGCCCCCCGCCCCGGCTTCGCCGCCCGCGCCGCCGACGCCTGGATCCGGCTCGAACGTGGGATCCCCGAAGAGCCCGCGCTCGTCGACCTCTTTCATCAGCCATTCCGTGATGAGGGTATCGTCCTCGATCGCGAGGGCCGGACCGGTATGCTCGCCTTTCAGGCGGAGCAGGCTGTTGTCGGGGTGGGCGATGAGCGGCTTCGGGTACCCCTCGATCTTCGCGTACGACGAGCTCTCCTCGGCGCCGAGCCAGATGGGCGCGCTGTTCGCGCCTTGCGTGTGGCAGGGCGTGCATTTGCTGGCGAAGATCGGGTAGACGTTCAGGTCGAAGAGCTCCTTCGCCGTGAAATAATCGTCCGGCGGCCCGCCCGTGCCGCCCGCGCCGCCATTGCCGGAGGGCGTGGGCACGAGGGTGCCTGCGGGCGGCTCCACGCAGCCGTACGCCAGGATCAAGGCGAGGACGAACCCCGCGGTCGCTCGTTTCATGTCGCTCCCGCCGGGATCATCGCCCGATCCCCGCGCGGGGGTCAACGAAAGAGGCCGAGCTGCAGGGACGAGCAGGACTTGCCGTCCTCCTCGACGAAGCCGGCGAACTGCTTCACAGGCGGATAAATGTACCCGAACAGGATGCACATTTCGTTGAGCCCGAGGCCGTAGTGGACCTCGATGTCGCGCGTGTTGTTGAACAGGCACGCGTGGCGGATCGCCGTGACGCCGTCGAGATCGAGCGGCGGATCATAGTTCCGGATGTCGCTCGCGAGATCGTAGGCGCCGTCCTCGTAGACGCGGCGCGCGGCGCCGTCCGCCGTCATGAAATCCACGGTGAAACCCTGGGCGAGGTCGTGCGTGTGGGGCATGAACGAGACGACATGGCCGCCGAACACGGTGCACGTGGTGGCGACGTTCTCGGTCGTGTGCGGCGGGATCGAGAAGTCCGCGATCTGCACGACGAACGGCGCGACCTCCTGCGTGAGCTCGCCCGCGGGCATCGTGAAAAAATCGTAGGCGAGCTCGATGCGCTGCGGCTCGGTTTTCGTGTTCAGGAAATGGATGCTCGTCGAGATCTCGCGCGTGGTGTCGAGCACGTAGCCCATTCCCTCGGGAAACTGGATGGTCTCCTCGCCGACGACCTGCGTCGAGTTGGCGAAGAGCACGTCGGGGATGCCGGCGCCCACGTTCGAGAAGGGATCTCCCGCGCCCGGGTGGCAGCCTGGATAAGGGTTCGGCCCGAGAACGGCCTCGATGGGCTTGGCGACCATGTTGGAGTGGTGCAAGCCCGGCGTCGTGTAGAGGCGGCCGCCGTGCACGATCTCGTGCGTGAGCTCGGGGATGGGCCACGAGAGGCAAAACGAGATCTCCTCGCCGGGCGCGAGCGTGCGCGGCGGGGCGACGATCCGAAATCCGCTCTTCGGCGGGGGCGGGAGCGCGAGATCCTGGAGCGGCTCGCCATACGCGACGACGTTGTCCAGATCGAGCTGCGTGTCCGGTTCGTACCGACGCACGGGATCGACACATGCGCCGCGGAACAGGACCTCGCCGCTGCCACAGAGGAGCACGCTCTCTCCTCCACATCCGGACGAGAGCGCGGCGAGGGCGGCGAGGGGAACAAAGATTCGGGTACCCATGGTTGCCCATGATCCCGCGGCGCCCGCAATCGATCCACTCTTTCTGCAAGAACGGAACGTTCGTCGGAATGACGGATTTAAGGAGGGCGTGCGTCGGTCAGTACCCGGCGTCGTGCATGGCCGCCGCGTTGATCTCGAGGGCGCGGGCGCGGCGGGCGGCAGGCGCGGGGGGCGCGGGCGCAGCGGCGGCGGAATCGGAGCTCTTGCGGGCGGCGCTCACGTTGCGCGCGGCGGCGAGGACACGTTGTTTTTCTTTCTCGTCGCGGACGGTGGCGGCGACCGCCTGGAGCCGCTGCTCCGCCTGGGCGAGGGCCTTCGAGGCATCCTCGAAGCGGCCCGCGTTCACGTCCTGCGCGGCGGCGATTGAAATTTCCGCCGCCTCGTGCACGGCGGCGATCGTCCGGGCGCGCGCGTGTTCCGTTCGCGCGACGACCGCGGGATCGTCGGTCAGATCGAAGCGCGCCACGACCTCCTGCACCCGCGGCAAACCCTGCTCCGCGGGGTCGCGGAAGTGCAGGCGCACGCTCGCGAGGGGGCGGGCGCCCGTCACGCTCGCATCCTCGACGCGCACGCGGACGGCCATTTCGCGGTGCTGACCGCCGAACATCGCGCCGAGGGGCACGCGCATCCCGCCGCCCGCGACGGGCGTGGCGCGGGCGCCGGCGACGGAGAGGATCGTGACGCCCGGCGCGGGGACGATCTCGACGACGGCGTCGGTCGCGCGGGTGGCGGCGACGAGGCGCGTCTCCTCGGCGAGCACGTTCGTCATGTCCTCGGGCGAGGCGAGGTGATGCATGCGGCCGCTCGATCGAACGGCGAGGGTGTTCAAGGTGCGCTCGTCGTAGTCGAGGCCGACGCCGAGGGCCGTGACCTGGATGCCGCGCTCGGCGCCGGTCTCGGCGATCGCGCCGAGCAATTCGGGCGAGGTGGGGCCGACGGTGGCGACGCCGTCGGAGATGGCGACGACGCGGCGAACGGGGTGCGAGGCGGGCGCGGACGCGACGCGCAGCTCGGCGAGGCGCAGGCCGTCGAAGAGGTTCGTCCCGCCCGCTGCGCTGAGGTGATCGATCACGGCGTGCATGGTCCGGCGCGTGCCGGGGTCGAGCGAAAAGGGCGCGATGCGGTCCTCGGCGGCGTCCGAGAACGCCTGGATGGAGACGATGTCGCCGTCGGGCAGGCTGTCGACCATGCGATGGGCGGCGGCGCGCGCGTGCTCGATCTTCGCGCCGGACATGGAGCCGGACGTATCGATGACGAGCGCGAGGGCGCTCTTCGCGCGGGCGATCTTGGCGCCCGTGGGGACGTCGACCCACACGCCGAGCAAGGTCTCGCGCTGGCTGCGGAGGATGAAATCACTCGCGGGGGCGGCGCCGATCCACGAGGCATTTTCGCGCGGCGCGTCGCTCGCGGGGCCGGGCTCGGCGGCGCCTCCGGAGGCCACGAGGAGGGTCGCGGGCGCGGGCGTCTTCGGCGCGATGGCAGCGCCTTCCTCCGTGTGCGTAGGGCTCGCGACGGGGGCTTGCGGGACGGCAGCGGCGCATCCGGCGAGCAGGGTGGCCGTGAACAAAGCAATCACCTTCGGTAGCATCGTCGGCTCCTCGTTGGGGGCACGCGTCGCGGGAGTGGCCAGCTCCTCGGGCGCGGCGGCCCGACCTCTTACGGACGAGAGGGGTGAACGATCTTCCGGGCGTGAAGAAGTTTCAAACGCGGCCCGGACGGCCGGCTTTAAGGGGCGCGGCGGCTTCACCGAACTGCCGCGCGTGGGCGGCGAGCAGGGCTGCGACCGCGTGGAGATCGTAGGGCCAGGCGTAGAGGACGGTCACGCCCGGGTGACGCGCGCGGATGCGCGCGAGGGCCTCGGGGATCTCGATCTCGGAATGGACGCCGCCGGGCGTGAGCATGGAGGGAACGACCGTGAGCGTCGTCGCGCCGGCCGCGACGGCCTCGTCCGCGGCGTCCTCGATCGTTGGTGCACAAAATTCGTTGTACGCGACGAACAGCGCGGCCGGGGCGACGAGGGGCCGGAGGGCCGCGGCGACGGAGAGCAGGCCTTTGCGATAGGGATCGTTCGTGTCGGTGCGGGGCCAGGCGCGGATGCGCTGGTCGAGCTCGATCTCCTCGGCGGACGGCGGGCCGCCGGTCGCGTGCCTGCGGCCTTCGAGGGACTTCCAGCGCGTGACGAGCTCCCGCGGGCAATCCTTCGCCGCCGCGCCGTGCCCTACGAGGAGGACCGCCTGCTCGATGCTCGATTCCATGCATTTCTCCTACGACAGTGCCCGAGGCAAACGAGCACGAAAAACCCGAGGGACGGCGGGAGGGCCGAAGAGGGAGGTTGTCCGGGCAGACGACACGAGCAGCTCTCCCCTGCCCCGGGATCACGTCCGCCGCCGCCCGCGCTCCCGCCTCCGCTCCCGCTTCCGCCTCCGCTCCCGCTTCCGCTTCCGAAATCGATCACGACCTCCGCCTTCGAGACGACGAACGGCGGTGACGCGCCCTCCGATTCATACATCGCGAGCAGCTCCTGCCCGTTCGAATCCGTGACGTTCGCCGCCGCCAGGTGCTCGACGTATTTCCGTGTGATCGGCTGATAAAGAACCCGCGCGAACAGCATCCTTTCTCCCGTCAACCCCTCCGGCGCCGCCACCGTGAACGTCGCCTCGTCCCACGAGCGCACACCTCCCGCGCCGTCCCCATACGCGATCTCCCCCGTCGGTCGCGTCGTGGTCGTCGGGACGAACCCCTTCGGCGGAATCCGTGTATCCGAGAGGATCATATCGTGCCGCGCGAGATCCTCGCCCGGCTCGGACGCGGTGCCATTCCAGTGGCCATGCTGCGCGCGGTACACGTGCGTCGGTGGAGACGCCTCGATCTCGCCTTTCGTCGCGTCGTACCCGCCCAGGAGGGACGTCTCCTCGCCGCTCGCATCAACGAGCGAAAGTGCAATCCACGCGCGGCGGCCCTCGGCATAACCCGTCGGGAACTTGTGGCCGGTCAGGTTCTCCACGCGCACCGTGACGGAGAACGGCTCGCCAGGCGCGGACGAGGCAGGCGCGCTCGTGATTTCGATCTTCGCCGCCATGGAGAGCGTCTCCTCCGTGCGCGCGAGGGCCAACGCGAACGCGTCCGGGAACGCCGCGGCGCGCGCGGGGTCCTTCGCCATGACGGCGCGAATGCCGAAGAGGTTTCCGCCGGCGAACACGTGATCCCGTGGATCGTTGCGGAGCGGCGCGACGGGCACGGTCGCGACGGGGAATTCGCCCTTCTTCCGGCGGGTATGGCAATCGACGCAGCTTTGCCCGCCCGGCTGGGCGTACGCGCTCTGCGCCCATTCTTCGTAGGTGGTGTCGAGCGGGAACGCGAGCGCCGTCTCGGCGCCGTCCGCGTCGCGCAGCCGCCGCCCGGGGTTCGTCACCTGGTGGCATTGACCGCAAAACGCGGAGCTCGAAAGCGCGCCGTCGGCAGCCGTCCCGTGGACCTGCGCCACGCTGTCGGCATAAGGGCCGCGTTTGTCGAGGGTATCGTCGTAGACGATCTGCGCGTCCCCGCGATGGTACGGCGCCTCGGGCGGGCCCGAGGTCACGGCACGGTGGCAGGTGTCGCAGCCGACGCCTTGCATGTCGACGGCGTCGAACGCGCTCCCGTCGGGCGGGGTCGCGTGTCCGCGGACAAACGCGATCGGGGAATGGCAACGCAAGCAAAACGTGCCCACGCCGGGTTCGTCCTGGTTCGCGATCGAAAGCGCCGCGCGAAAGACGGGATCCCGCGCAGCATTGCCCATCATGGTCCCGGCCCACCCGTCGTGCGGGAGGTAGCTGCGGTCGCCGTCGTGGCCGCCGCCGTGGCATAACGCGCAGCCGTCGGCCCCTTCGAACTGGCTGCCCTGGCCAAGCTCTCCGGGCTTCGTGCCCGCGAGGTCCTCGAAGCCGGCGGACGCGGAGGCGGGCAGCACGAGGGGCGTGAGGGCGGCAAACGCGACACGGGCGAGCCCTCGAAGGTCCGGCATGCCCGCTTTGTAGCACGGGTACGGCTTGTGATAACGTCGGCCATCATGCCCCGCCCCCGCTCCACCTCGTATGTCTTGTTGTCCCTTTTCACGCTCGCCGCATCGATCGTCGGGGTCGCGACCACGGAGGCCGGGTGCGCCAGCGCGACGCCGTGCGAGATCAACAGCGACTGCATCGAGGGCGCGTGCGTCGACGGCGAGTGCAAGCGCGAGTGCGCCGACTCCGAGCGCGACTGCAAGGCTGGATTTCGGTGTTATGCCGGCCAGTGTTTGCCCGACGAGGGCCAGGGCGGCGGCGGGCCCGGCTCCGGCGGCATGGGCGGTGCAGGCGGCCTCGGGGGAATGGGCGGCGCGCCGAGCAGCAGCGCGTCGTCGAGCAGCAGCGCGTCATCGAGCAGCAGTTCCTCGTCGAGCAGCAGTTCCTCGTCGAGCAGCGCTTCGAGCGGCTCCGGGGGCGGCGGCGGCGGCGCGACGAAAGGCGAGCTCGATCTGTGCGCGGCCGACGGAGAATGCGAAGCAGGGCTCACGTGCGAGCCGATGTGGAAAAACGGGCCGAAACGCTGCACGCGCGCCTGCATCGCGGACGGCGGCTGCCCGAGCGGGATGCGCTGCAGCGCGGTGGGCTCCGAGAAATACTGCACGGCGAGCGACGTCGGAAAGACGTGCGCGAATGCCTCGGCCTGCAATTTCGGCTGCCTCGAAGGTCCAGGGTATTGCACGGTGGCTTGCGCCACGGGCTCGGAATGCCCGAACGGCTATGGGTGCATGCCCGTCGGCAGCCCGCCCACGAAGGTCTGCGTGAAGGCCGAGGCGTATTGCGAGTCCGGAAACACGTCCGCGTGCATCGTGCCGGCCGCGTGTGACACGAGCTCGCTGCTCGTCGGGGCCTGCACGCTGGCCTGTACGACGAACGCCGATTGCCCGCAGCGGGCCTCGCTCCTCGCGCCCTGGACCTGCACGAACGGCCTCTGCGCGCGGCCGCCGGACGTGTTCGGCCCGATGCCCGGCGGCAGCTCGCCCACCGAATGGCATTGTGATCCGTTCGGCAACACCGTGAACCTCTGCAACGACGCCCAGCACATGAACTTCCAGCAGTTCACGATCCCGCCGCCGCCGGCGGTGAACTGCGCCTCGCCCGTCTCGTTCGAGGGCCCGGCTGGGGACGCGTGCGTGGATTCGTGCCGGTACCAGGGCGCCTGCGCCTTTGGTTTTTCCTGTACGGCCGTCGGCAACATCCAGGGTGGGCGCATCGGCCTCTGCCTGCCCACGGGCGCGGGCGAGGTGGGCGCGGCCTGTGCGAACGACACGCAATGCGTGTTCGGTTATTGCAACAACGGCAAATGCACCCGCGATTGCACGGCCGACGGGGTCTGTCCGAATGGAACGACGTGCACGGCCGCCGGGGGCGCAGCGCCGAACGTGGAGGGGATGCCGTTCCGGAGATGCCTTTGAGCCGCCCCACCGTGGGACGTCCAACCTTCCGACCCCCAACGATCAGAGCGTGTCGCGCGCGTCCGGATCGAGCCTGCGGATCGCGTCGCGGATGAGGTCCGGGATGGGGACCGGTCGGCCCGTGTTCGGGGCGAGCAACACGACGACGGCGCTCCCGGTGGCGACGACGGCCTGCTGGCCCACCGACGTCATGCGGTAGTCCATGGTCAGGCTCGTGCGGCCGAGGCGGGTCGTCTTGCCTTCGACGCGCACGCTGTCGGGCCAGAAGACCGGGCGGAGGAAGTCGACGGAGGTCGAGGCGAGCACGGGCGTCTGCGACGCGCCGGTCGAGAGGTCGACGCCGATCATGCGCAGGTAGGCGAGCCGCGTCTCTTCGAGCCAGCCGAAGTACCGCGTGTTGTTGACGTGCCCGAGCGCGTCGATGTCGCCCCAGAGCACCGCGATCTCCTGACAAACCGAGAACCGCGCGGCCGCAGGAGGCGGGGGAGGCGCGAACGTGGTGGAGCTGCGCCCCGTGGGCTTGTCGAAGCGATCGGAAGACAAGGCAACCTCGTGGATCTGACGCCGCGTTCGCCCGTCCCCGCGAAGGCGGAACGTGCGCCCGCAAGGGAGGGTGGCTGTGTAGTTTCCGCGGCGTCAAGCCTGTGGCATGCTCGACCGCAGGGAGAGCGAGGACCAATGCTCGGACGACGTCGTTGGATCGGGACTGTAGCCGGCCTTTGTTTGCTGTCGGCGCTCGGGGTGGGTTGCGGGAAGAAGGACGGCGGAGGCGCGGGCCCGGAGCCTGCCTCGAACGAGTGGAAGGTGGGCGCCTACCTCAGCCTCTCCGGCGCCGAGACGCAGTTCGGGAAGGACACGCAAGAAGGCACCGAGCTCGCGGTCGAGGAGATCAACGCGAAGGGCGGCGTGAAGGGCAAGAAGGTCCGCGTGCTCTTCGAGGACGACAAGTCGAACCCGCAGGAGGCGTCGAACAAGGTCCTTCAGCTCATCAACCGGGACAAGGTCGTCGCGCTGCTCGGCGAGGTCGCGTCGTCACGCTCGAAGGCCGGCGGCATCGTCGCGAACAAGAACAAGATCCCGATGATCTCGCCCTCGTCGACGAACCCGGACGTGACGAAGGTCGGTCCGTTCGTCTTCCGCGTCTGCTTCACGGACGACGTGCAGGGCCAGATGGGCGCGCGGTTCGTCAAGAACAAGCTGAACAAGAGCAAGGTCGCGGTGCTCTATGCCTCGGACGACCTCTACTCCTCGGGGCTCGCGAACGAGTTCAAGAGCGAAGCGAAGAAGCTCGGCATGACCATCGTCGCCGAGAAGAGCTTCCTCAAGAACGAGACGAACTTCACGACGTACCTGAACGAGATCAAGAGCGCCGAGCCCGAGGCGATCTACGCGCCGGTCTACTACAACGCGATGGTGCCGATCGCGCGGCAGGCGAAGGCCGCGGGGATCCCGGGGAACATGTTCGTCGGCGGCGACGGCTGGCACTCGGACTCGCTCGTAAACGACGCGGGCGAGGAGATGGAGGGCGCGTACTTCACGAACCACTTCTCCCCGGACATGCCCTCGCCGAGCTCGCAGGCGTTCGTGAAGAGGTACGTGGAGAAGTACAAGCGCGAGCCGAGCGCGCTCGCAGCGCAAGGCTACGACTCGGCGATGCTGCTCTTCGACGCGATGGGCCGCGCGAAGGGCGACACGCCCGAGTCGATCCGCGACGCGATCGCCGAGACGAAGAACTTCCAGGGCGCGACGGGCGCGATCACCATCGACGCCGAGCGCAACGCCGAGAAGCCCATCGTGATCGTGCAGATCAAGGGCAAGAAGTTCACGTACTTCGACACGGTGACGGCGAAGTAGCCCGACCTCAGCCTGCCACCACGAGCGCACGCGTGGCCGCGCGCGCCGCCTCGGCCTCGGCGAGGGCCTCCTCCTCGGCGCGCGCGTCACGATCGTTCGTGGCGTCGAGGGGCGTGTCCTCGGCCGTCCGTTCGAGCGCGGCGAGCGCGTCCGGCGCGACCGTCTCCATCCAGCGTCGCATCGGGGCGTACGTGCGGAGCTCCCGCTTGATGCGCGGGATCTCGCCGGCGCCGGCCGTCTCCGGGTTCGTCGCGGCGCGCACGGCGTCGATGAGCAGCTCTTCGCGCGCGGAGAGCGGCAGATCGTGCCCGGCCCGCGTGGCGAGCTCCGCAGCGGCCTTCAGATCCCCCTGCCGGATACGCGAGAGCAGGCGCACGCGGAAGAGGGCGCGGCTCTTGAACGGGTATGCCGGAGGCAACGAGGCGAGCTCGGCTTCGGCCTCCGCGTGTCGATCCATGGCCGCGAGGAGGAAGGCGCGCTCGCTGATCAGATCGGGCAGGAGGATGTCGGAGGCCGAGATGCGGACGGTGTACTGCGTGAGCCGCGCGAGGCCCCGATCGCAGAGCTCGAGGGCGCGCCGAAGATCACTCGTCCTCTCGGCGATGCGCGCGAGCGCGAGATCAGCCTGTGCGGCGAGGATCGAGAGGCGGCTCGACGAGAGGCGCTCGAGCGCCGCGCCGCCCGCGGCGAGATCACCCTTCGCGACGAGGTTCAGCGCGGTGAACAGATCCTTCGATTCCTTGCGCGCCCGGAGGAACCAGTAGACACGGACGCCGACGAGCGCGGCGAAGACCGCGAAGACGATCAGGCCGAGCGGCAGGGTCGGATCCATCGGCTCTTCGTATTCAAACCCGCCGTCGCTCTCCGCGCCCGAGGGCGAGAGCACCTGGTAGACGGCGACGAAGAGGGCCACGAGCACGGCCCACAACGCGATGATCCGGCCGGCCTTTGGCCGGTTCCTCGCAGGCGTGGTCTTCGCGGCCGCCTTGCGCGCCTCCGCGACGGCCACCTTCGCGGCCTCGGTGGCTTCGGCCGCGGGCATCTCGCCGGTCTTGTCGGGCCGCGCGCCGGAGACCTCGACGAAGGGCGCGGCCTCGGGCACGACCTGCGCGATCCAGTCGGCGAGCGGCGGCTCCTCGCTGTCGGCGTCGCGCTTGGCACCCTTGCGATACACGCTCGTCGCGGTCGTCTCGAGCATGCGCTGGAAGGCGCGGACGATCGTGCGCTCGCGGCGGTCCGTGGCGTCGAAGAGCAATTCGTGGTGCGTGACGAGGTGCTCGCGCAACGCCTCGCGATCGCCCGCGCGTTCGAGCAGGATCGCCTCGGCGAGGGCGATGCGGCCGAGGCCTTGCGGCAACACGTCGGGGCTCTCGCGCACGGCCTCGATGTCCTCACGCGCGCCCGCGCGCTCCCCGCTCGCCGCGCGCAAGAAGGCGCGCATGCCGCGCGCGTTCACGATGTGCATCCGGAGCTGCGCGCGGGAGAGGACGCCGAGCGGGGACGTGATGGCGCGATCGAGGTGCGCGATCGCCGCCGGAATGTCGCCCCTGCGCATGTCGATGAGGCCACGCTGCACGGCGGCGACGCAGGTGATGACCGGTTGCGCGCGGCCCTGCTCGGCGCGATCGAGGTGCGCCTCGGCCTCGGCGAAGCGGCCTCGGTTGATGAGATCAAACGAGGTGTTGACGATCTGCACGCCCACGCCCATCCGCCGGCCCACGAGGCCGAGGACGGCGAACACCCCGCCGAGCACGGCGCAGAGCGGGCCGAGGATCATGATCCCTGCGCTCGTCGCACCGAACAGGACGAACAGGCCGAGGCTGTAGAGGCCCACGAGCAGGAGGAACCCGCCCATGACGACGAGCATGGTGTGGTACCGATGCGTCGCGTGGCGGGGCACGTTGTTCGAGGCAGGTGCGCTCATCGTGGTGGAGGTCGGCGGGCCGCGGCCCTCCCGCGGCGCGCCTTCGGCCCCATCCTAAGCCGACATGAACCCTGCGATGTTGACGATCCTCGACGGACCGATGGGAACGGAGCTCGCCGCGCGAGGCGTCCCCACGCCCGCGCCGCTCTGGAGTGCGCTCGCGCTCGACCACGCGCCCGAGGTCGTGTCGGCGATCCACCACGAATACGCGGCCGCGGGCGCGACCGTGCACACGGCAAACACGTTCCGAACCAAGCGGAGGAGCGCGGGCGCGCGCTGGGAGGTGCTCGCGCGGAGGGCGGTCGCGCTCGCGTATGAAGCCGTGCCGGCGGGGCATCGGATCGCGGGGAGCGTGGCGCCGCTCGAAGATTGTTATCGACCGGATCTCTCCCCGACGAACCCCCGGCTGGAGCACCGCGAGCTTTGCGAGGTGCTCGCGGACGCGGGGGTGGATTTGATCCTTTGCGAGACGTTTCCGCACGTGGGCGAGGCGCTCGTGGCGGTGGAGGAGGCCGTGCGGACGGGTTTGCCCGTATGGGCGGCGTTCACCGCGGGCCCGGACGCGGATCTGCTGACGCCGGCGGAGGTCCTCGTGGGCGCGCGGGAGGCTGCAGCGCGGGGGGCGAGCGCCGTGTTGATCAATTGCACGAAGGCGACACGGACGCGGACGTTCGTGGAAAAACTCGCGCAGGCGGGAATTCCATTCGGTGTTTATGCCAATGCGGGCGCCGTGGAGGAGGGCATGGGCTGGGGAATGACCACGCGCGGGGCGGATCTTTATGCGGATCTGGCGGAGGCCTGGATCCAGGCGGGGGCGACGATCGTGGGCGGATGCTGCGGGACGGGCCCGCTCCACGTGCGGGCGATCGTCGAGCGCGCGCGCGGAGTTCGTTGATGTTCGGAAACCTTGGGGGTCGTACCATCGTGCAGGCGCCCGCGTGCAGGACGGGCGCGGCGAGAAATGGGAGGGACAAGCCGAGAGCACGAAGGCAATGAGGGGCCACGTAGGCGCGTCTCCGATGGGTGCAGCTCAAGTCGCAGGACCGGGCGTCGAGCTTGTCCGGGGCGCTCGCGCTCCTCGGCGGCGCCGCGCTCGTGACCGCCGCACGTCGCCGCCGTCGTCGCTGATGGACGCCGTCAAACCCGTTCGAGGATCGTGGCGATGCCCTGGCCGCCGCCGATGCACAAGGTGACGAGCGCGGTCTGCGCGTTGCGGCGCTCGAGCTCGTCGAGCGCGGTGCCGAGCAGCATCGCGCCCGTCGCGCCGAGCGGGTGGCCGAGCGCGATCGAGCCGCCGTTGACGTTCACCCGATCCGGGTCGATCCCGAGCGCGCGCGTCGTTTGCAGCACGACGCCCGCGAAGGCCTCGTTGATCTCCCACAGGTCGATGTCACGCGCGTCCATCCCCGCGGCGCGCAGCGCTTTCAGGCTCGCGGGCGCCGGCCCCGTGAGCATGAGCAAGGGCTCGGTCCCGACGCTCGCCATCGCGAGGATCCGGGCGCGCGGCTTGACGCCTTTCTCCTTCACGTACCGCTCCGACGCGAGCACCACCGCGGCCGCGCCGTCGACGATGCCGCTCGAATTGCCGGCCGTGTGGACGTGCCGGATCTCCTTCGCGTGCGGGTACGCCGCGAGCGCGATCTGATCGAGCGTCTCGCCGTTCGGACCGGCCGGCGCGCTCCCGAGCGCGACGAACGCGGGCTCGAGCGCGGCGAGCCCCTCGGCTGTCGTGTTCGGCCGCGGGAACTCGTCTTTCGCGAGCAGCGCCGCGCCCGTCGCGGGATCCGTCACGGGGATGAGCGAGCGCGCAAAGCGCTTCTCCTCGATGGCGCGCGCCGCATTCTTCTGCGAGCGCAACGCCACGCCGTCGATCTCCTCGCGCGTAAAGCCTTCCAGCGTGGCGATCAGGTCGGCGCTGATGCCTTGCGGCACCTGGAACACGCGCTTGCGGAGCTGCGTGTTGCCGCCGTCCTGCCCGCCGCCGTCGGCGCCCATGGGGACACGCGACATGCTCTCCACGCCGCCGGCGACGACGAGGTCCATCGCGCCCGAGCCGACCGCCATGGCGCCGAAGTTGACCGCCTGGAGACCCGAGGCGCAGAAGCGGTTGAGCGAGACGCCTGGTATCTCGTCAGGCCACCCCGCCGCGAGCACCGCGTTCCGGGCGAGGTTCGCGCCTTGCTCGCCGACCTGCGAGACGATGCCCGCCATCACGTCCTCCACCTCGCGCGGATCGAAGCCCGCGCGCTGCGGGAGCGCCCGGAGCACCTGCGCGAAGAGCTCCTGCGGGTGGACGCTCGTCAGCGCCCCCTTCCCCAGCTTGCCCCGACCTCGCGGCGTCCGTGCAGCGTCGATGATGTAGCTCGTGCCCATGATGATCGCTCCCTTCGTATGACCTTCATCATATGATGATCATCATGCGACCTGTCAAGCGGGGGGCTCCTGGGAGAGCGAGACGACATTCATTGATGCTTCGGCCCGTCGAGGCTCGTAGCATCGCGGAGGCGCGCTTCCATCGACGGCGCGCCGACGTGGATCCTCTTGCCTTGGAGATATCGCGATGAAGCTCCTTCGTGCTCTCGTCTTGTCCCTCCCGTTCCTCGCCGCGCCCGTCCTGCACGCGGGGGATACGCAGGCGTGCGGCGGCTGCATCGTCAGCCAGTCCGAGTCCACGCAGGTCACCGGACACCGGATGATCCTGTCGATCTCGCAGCAGCAGACGACCCTCTGGGATCAGATCACCTACGCTGGCGACCCCTCGTCGTTCGCGTGGGTGCTGCCGATCAAGGGGCAGGTGGAGGTCGGGCTCTCGTCGGACGCGCTCTTCTCGACGCTCGAGGAGAGCACGCGGGTGCAGATCAACTCGCCCACCATCGATTGCTCGTTCTGCGGCTCGAACGGCCAGGGCGGCGCGGGCGGCACGGGCGGCGCGAACAACGGCGGCGGCGGCGTGGTCATCATCGCCGAGGAGGTCGTGGGGCCTTACGCCACCGTGCAGCTCTCCTCGCAGGACCCGAACGCGCTCGCCACCTGGCTCACGACGAACGGCTACAACGTCCCAGCCGACATCCAGCCGGTCATCGACACGTACGTACAAGAGGGGTTCAACTTCCTCGCGCTCAAGCTCGTGCCCGGGCAAGGGATCGACTCGATGCGCCCCGTGCGCGTCACCTCTGACGGCGCGTCGCTCTCGTTGCCGCTGCGCATGGTGGCCGCGGGGACGGGCGCGAAGACGCCGATCAACTTGTGGGTCCTCGGCGAGGGTCGGTACGAGCCGAAGAACTTCCCGCACTTCGTGATCAAGCAAGCGGATCTCGTGTGGAACTGGGACACGCAGTCGAGCAACTACAAGGAGCTCCGGCAAAACGCGTTCGACGCATCCGGCGGCAAGGCGTGGCTGATCGAGGCGAGCGAGTCGTTCTCGTCGTTCTACTTGGAGGAGGGTCTCCTCTATCTGGCCGAGAACAATCCCTCGGAGAGCGGGTATGGCGGGGAGCCCGGAGGGCCGACCGCGCTCGAGGAGTGCCAGGCCGACCTCGACAAACTCTACGGTTCGATCCCCAAGGCGAGCCAGTGGGTGACCCGGATGAGCGCCGAGCTCACGCGCCCGGCGCTCGCGGCCGATCTCGTCGTCGGCGCGGCGGCCGATCAGTCGACGGTCGCGCGCTTCCTGACCGTCAACAAGTCGGTGGGCACGGCGCCCAGTTGCCCGTGCGGCCCGATCGGCGAAGGAGGCGGGGGGGCCATGGGCGGAGCGAACGGAGGGAACGGCGGGAACGGCGCCTCGGACAGCGGCGGCGGATGCGCCGTCGGCGGGGCGTCGAGCCTGCCCGGGGCGCTCACGCTCTTCGGCGGCGCGGCGCTCGTGTCCGCCCTGCGTCGCCGCCGTCGTCGCTGACGGCCGCTCGCTCGTTTGCTGCCCACCGAGTTGACATGATGGATGTCATATGACATCCATCATGCATGAAGAAGGAGCCCCTCTCCAAGGCCGAGCGCTGGGAGCGCACGCATGAAACGCTGCGGCTCACGGCCGCGCGCCTCTTGCGCACGCGAGGCCTGCGGCTGCCGTCGGTGGCCGACGTCATGAAGGGCGCGAAACTGACGGTCGGCGGCTTTTACGGGCACTGGGAGAGCAAGGAGGCGCTCTTCGAAGAGGCCCTGCGCGACGCGCTGCGGAGCAACTGGTCCGCGCTCGTGCAAGAGGCGCGCGGGGAGACGGCGAAGGAGCGGCTCACGTGGATCCTGCGCCGTTACCTCTCCCGCTCGCACCGCGACAACCCGGAAGCCGGCTGCCCGCTGCCTTCCTCGCTCAGCGACATCTCCGTGCTCGGCGCGCCGTACCAGAAGGCGTTCGCCGAGGAGGTCGAGCACCTAGCCGCGGAGCTCGGCGAGATCGCCGGGCCGATCGGGGGCAAGCAGCTCGTGCTCGGGCTCTTCGCCTTGATGGTCGGCGGCCTGAGCTTGGCCCGCGCCACGGAGGGGACGCCGCTCTCGGACTCCATTCTCGCGGCGAGCCGCGCGCTCGCCTACGCCGCCCTCGATCGCGCCGAGCAAAAAGCCTCGGAGAAGGACGAACCATGACGACGACCGAAGAGACCCCCTGGTTGAAGAAGATGCGCGCGATCCTGAAAGGCGCCGAGCCGCCGCCGATCGCCAAGCTGATCGGCTTCGAGCTCGTCGACGTCGGCCCCGGCTCGGCGATCTTCACGCTGGTCGGCGATCCGAGCCGGCACGCGAATCCGATGGGCACGATGCACGGCGGCGTGCTGGTCGATCTCGGCGACGCCGCGATGGGCTTCGCCATGGCGAGCACGCTCGGCGAGGGCGAGAGCTTCACGACGGTGGAACTCAAAGCAAATTATTTCAAACCCGTATGGACAGCGCGCCTGCGCGCCGAGGCGCGGATGGTGAAGCGGTCGCGATCGCTCGGGTATATCGAGTGCGATATCGTGGACGAGGAGAAAGCGCTGGTGTGCAAGCTCGGCAGCACGTGCATGGTGCTGCGCGGCGAAGCGGCGGCCGGTCGCTGAAAGGATTCCGCCGCGCCGCGCGCCTACGTCATTCGCATCCGATGCGGGTCTTGGCGAGGGCCACGTCGTCGAACCACAGGTTCATTTCCTGCCCGGCATAACTCTCCCAGCCAAGCTTCAGGTCCGTGAGCTTCGGCTTCCAGCCCGGCTTCTGCGTGAGCCATTGTTGATCGACGTCGGGCGTCGGCGTGCCGTCGATGACGAGGCCCGCGACGTCGGTGCCGTCGACCCAGGTCCGGATCGCGCCCGCAGCGCCGTCGACCTGGAACTCGATGCAGCGCCATTGGTTCGCCGTGAGCGGGACGCTCATCCCGATGCCGGTGGGGCTGAGCGAGGGCAAGGTGGCGTCGT
Organism: Polyangium sorediatum; assembly: GCF_029946465.1. NCBI lineage: Bacteria > Pseudomonadati > Myxococcota > Polyangiales > Polyangiaceae > Polyangium > Polyangium sorediatum. Next base: position 20,420 of record NZ_JARZHI010000046.1, on the reverse strand, counting down.
CGGATTCGCGGTTCCACATGAGGATCTTGCTCTGGCCGCCCATGCGGAGATCCTTGTTGTTGTCGTTCGTGTCCCGCATCGTCATGAACGTCGTGTGGCCGTCGCCCTGCGCGGCCGACATGCGCACGTAGAAGCGGCCATAAAAGACGTCGCCGAGCTCCGCGAACGCCGCAGTGTGAGAAAGGAAGATGTGATCGCAATAGGTGCCCTTGCCCGTCACGAGCACCGAGTTCTTGCCGCTGTGCGCCTGGGTCGAGTCGACGGCGAGCGTGCCCGCGCCCATGCAGTTCGGGCTGACGACCGCCCAGCGCGCGGGATCGGGCGCTTGGCCGGCCGTCGCGGCCTCGAAATCGTCACAAAGGGGCAAACCCGTGCAATGGAAGGCGCTGCCGCCCGCGCCGCCGGTGCCGCCCATTCCGCCCATTCCGCCCATTCCGCCGCTCGCGGAGCTCGAGCTCGACGCGGACATCCCCCCCGCCCCGCCCTGCCCTCCGCCGCCGGCCTGACCGCCGCTGCCGCCCTGACCACCGCCCGCGCCGCCGGATCCGCCTTCGCCCTCGTCGCAGGCGACCAGCGGGATGGCGAGGACGAGGGAGAGAAACACGTGAGGAAGCATCGTTCGTAGGTTCATCAGGGCTGCCTACCAGGGTTTCCCCGAGCAAGCGAGGCCGCCGGACATACTGAACATTTGCTCATTGCCAACGGTCCGACCGTCGTCTACCGTGGCCCCGCTTGATCGGCGAGACCCTGGGCAAGAAGTACAAGCTCATATCCCTGCTCGGGCGCGGGGGAATGGGCGCCGTCTACGAAGCCGCGCACACCGAGACGGGCGCGCGGGTCGCCGTGAAGGTGCTCCATCACCACCTCGCCGCGGGCGAAGGGCTGCGGCGTTTTCGGCGGGAGGCGCAGGCGATTTCGCGGATCCAGAGCCCGCACATCGTCCGCATCCTCGATACCGGGACGGATGAGCCGAGCGGAGCGCTTTATCTCGTGACGGAGCTGCTCGAAGGCGAGGATTTGCAGCGGCTCATCGACCGGATCGGCACGCTTTCGCTGCGCGGCGCCCTCGGCATCACGAGCCAAATCCTCCGCGGGCTCGCCGCCGCCCACGCGGCGCGCGTCGTGCACCGCGATATCAAGCCGGCCAATCTGTTCCTCGCCCGCGAGCCCAATGGCACGCTGACGGTAAAAATCCTCGATTTCGGCATTGCGAAGGTCCGCGCCGAGCCCCTCGGCCTCGGGCAGACGACGGACCTGACGGCCACGGGCAATCTGCTCGGCTCGCCGCTCTACATGTCGCCGGAGCAGGTGCAAAACAGCCGCGACGTCGATCATCGGACGGATCTGTGGTCGCTCGGGTGTGTGCTGTACGCAGCGCTCGCCGGGCGGGCGCCCCATCAACACCTTTCGTCGATCGGGCAGCTCCTCGTGGCCATTTGCGTGACGCCCGCGAGGCCGCTCGTGGAGGTCGCGCCGTGGGTGCCCGCCGATGTGGCCGAGGTGGTCGAGCGCGCGCTCGCGATTCCCGCGGAATCACGGCCGCAGAGCGCGGAGGTGATGCTCTCGGAGTTCGCGCGATTCGTTTCGCCGGACGAAACGCTCCGGGAGGATCTGCTCGCGACCGGGGAGAGGTCCCGCGGGGTGGCCGCTTCGAGCACGCCGCCGAGCCCGCCTTCGTCGATGTCGACGCCGCGGTTCGTCGTGCCACCCGCCTCGGAGCGGCCCTTGCGCGGCGACGAGCCGACAGAATTCGCGGGATCCGTCGCAGATCGGGTGCCCTCGGAGGATCCGCGGTCGGCCGCTCGGTCGGCGGTGCCGAAGCTGCCGACACGCGTGGGGAGCCGGCACGTGACCGTGGATCCGCGTCGGTTTCTCGGAGAGCAGAGCGAGCTTTGGACGCTCTCCCTCGACGTTCACCCCAATCTTTCGAGCTTGATCGCGCGGATCTGGAAAGCCATGCGGCGCGCCGGCGCGAAGGTGCCTCCGATGACGTACGGAAAAGAATGGATCCTGTTCGAGCCGCGGACGAAGCGGTTCGTCGAGGACGACGTCGGCGAAGGCGGAGCGCGTTTGTCCCTGGAGGCCGCAGGGATCCGGCCGGGGGCGGTGCTCTGGGTGATGACGCCCGAGGAGCGCGAGACGGCGTGATCAGGGAGCGCGGTTTGTCCGCGTGTCCCGGCCTTCACGCTCCGTGATCGCCTTTCCCCAGGGATACTTCGCCACGAGCGCGCGCCCTTTCTCCCGGAGCGCGCTCGGCAGTTTTCCGCGGCTCGCCAGCGTGAACGCGGAGGCAAACGCCTCGGCGCTCGGGAACCGATCAGCGGGCTTTTTCGCGAGCGCGAGGGCCAGGACGAGGTCCACGTCGCGCGGGAGGTTCGGCACGATGTCCGAGGCGCGCGCCGGCGTTTTGTAGACGATCTCGAAGAGGATCTGCGGCGTGTCCGTGCCCGAAAACGGCGGCCTGCCGGTGAGCGCGCGGTACGCGACGGCGCCGAGGGAAAACAGATCGCTGCGCACGTCCGCTTCGATGCCCTGCGCCTGCTCGGGCGACATGTACCCCGGGGTGCCGACGACCGCGGCCTGCGTGAGCGTGCCCTTGGAGCCCTGGAGCTTCGAGACGCCAAAATCGAGGATTTTCCAGGTCGGCGCGCCTCCGTCCGCCTGCGACAGGAAGAGGTTCTGCGGCTTCAGGTCGCGATGCACGATCGACGCGGCGTGCGCCGCCGAGAGGCCCCGGGCAACCTGCTCGAGCAGCTCCGTGACGCGGGCGAGATCGATCTGTTTTTCCTGGCGCAGGTGGTGCGCGAGATCCTTGCCTTCGAGCAGCTCCATCGCGATGAACGGCGCGCCGTCGTCCGTCGCGCCGACCGCGAAGACGCTGACCACATGGGGCGATTCGAGGCGCTGCGAGATCTCGCCCTCGCGCAGGAAGCGCTCGACGAGCGCCGGATTTTCGAGCCCCGCCGCCGAGAGCAGCTTCACGGCCGCGCGCTCGCCCGTCTCCACGTGCGCCGCCGCGTAGACCTCGCCCATCGCGCCGCGGCCGATCACCTCGGCGAGGCAATACGCACCCGCGATCGCGCCCGTGTGGCGACCGTCGAGGCCCGCGCCGGCGCGCAAGGCACGTTCGAGGATGAGGTGCGCTTCGTCGAGCTGCGCCTCGCGCTGGGCCGCGAGCCGGCTCGCCTCGACCGAGCGCTTCATGGCCTCGATCGCCGCGATGCGGCTCGTGCGCGTTTGCCACGCCGCGATCGCGAGGACGCTCGGCACGTAGAGCGTCATGAACAGCCGCGCGTTCGGCGCTGCGTCGGTCGCACGGAAGAGCCCCACGTCCGGCAGGACGCCGGTCCCCACGAGGATCGCGAGCACGAGGTAGAGCGAGATGGCCCCGCCCGCCGCGCCGTACATGAAGCGCCGGTCGTCGCTCATCCCGAAGACGCCGAAGGCCAGCGTGACGAGCAGCGGCGCCGGCGAGAAGACGCCCAGGTAGTAGATGGTCATGGGCATCATGAGCAGGCACGCGACCACGAAGATCCGAAGGACGCGGTGCGTGTAGCGGGCCTCGTCCCTGCCGCGCCACCACACCCAGGCGCCGACGCTCCCCATCGCCACGAGCGCGACGCTGAACGGCAAGCGGATGATCGTGTCGGGCGCGAGCGGCAACGACACCACGCCGAACGCGCAGAGGATCACGATGACGCGGCCGAACGCGCTCGCCCGCGCCGCCTCCTCCGTGTGCAGCGCCTCGGCCATCGTGTAGCCGGCCGTCGTCGGGCGCAGGATCGAGGGCGACGCGGAGATGCGCCCCGTGGCGGAGATACGCCCTGTGCGCACGGAGGCCGGCGGCAAGGAGATGCGCGACGGCGGTGGCAAGGAGACACGCGGCGGCGGCGGCGTCGTGCGGCGTACGCCCGCCATCGAGGGCGTCTCGGCCAGCGTCGGCTCCTCGCTCGTGAGGCTCGTGTGGTCGAGCAGCTTCGGTCCGAGCGCGACGGGATCTTCGATCGACGAGGCAGGCGGGGCGTCTGTCCCCGGCGGGAGCTCCGTCGCCCGGGCGAGCGCTCCCTCCGTCGTTCCCCGTCCCGAAGACGCCATGCCCCAGATGCTACGAAAAAAACGTCCGAGGCGCGCGGTGCTCGCTCGTGGGGGTCGTGCTACCGCTGTCCCGCGTGAGGAAGCCCCGCGATATCGTCGTCGCCACGCACGGCCACTGCTTCGACGGGATGGCAAGCGCCGTCATGTTCACGCATCTCGTGCGCTGCCTCTCCCCCGAACAGGCGCTCTCGTTCCGGTACCGCTCGTGCGGCTACGGACCGGGCATGGCGACAATCCCGGAAGGGTGGCTCGACGGCGACGAGAACGCGATCCTGGATTTTCGGTACACGAAGAGCCAGCGTCTGTCCTGGTACTTCGATCACCACATCACGGCGTTCGGCTCGGCCGAGGAGCAACGCGCGGCGCTCGCCTCGGGAGACGCGACGCATCACGTGTTTTACGAGCCCACCTACGGCTCGTGCACCAAGCTCATCGCGGACGTGGCGAGCGCGCAGTACGGCATCCGGAGCGAGGCGCTCGCGCCGCTCGTCGCCTGGGCCGACGTGATCGACGCGGCCCGTTTTCCCTCGGCCGAGGCCGCGGTCGATCGCGAGGAGCCCGTGCTCAAGCTGGCGTCGGTCGTCGAGCACCACGGCGACGGGCCCTTCCTGAAGGACATGGTGCCGCGGCTGCTCGAACGGCCGCTCGACGAGGTGGCGCGCGGGGCCGACATCGCCGAGCTCTTCCGGCCGCTCGGCGCCGCGCGCGAGACGTTCATCCGCCGCGTGAAGCAGGTCGGGACGACGATGGGACGCGTGGTGCTCGTGGACCTCAGCGACGCGCCGCTCGACGCGGCGGCGAAGTTCGTCACGTACGCCCTTTTCCCGGAGGCCATGTACTCCGTGACGCTCACCCGCCAGAAGCAGCACTGCAAGGTGTCGGTCGGGTACAACCCGTGGTGCGGCAAGGAGCGGCGGCACGACATCGCCGCGATCTGCCGGCGCTACGACGGCGGCGGGCATCCGGTCGTGGGGGCGGCGTCGTTCCCGCTCTCGGAGCTGCCGCGGGCGCGCGCCGTGGCGCTCTCGATCGCGCGGGAGCTCGACACGTGAGGTGGCGCGGCGCAGCAGCCCTCCGGCGCGCAGAAGGGCGGCCGCCGCTCGTGTACGGGCACCGCGGCGTGCGCGGGGCGCGGCCGGAGAACACGCTCGCGGCGTTCGAGTTCGCGGCCGCCGAAGGCGCGGACGGGGTCGAGCTCGACGTGCGCGTCGATCGGGACGGGGAGCTCGTCGTGCTGCACGATCCGACGTTCGAGCGCGTGACGGGCGGCGCGGACATGCGGGCCGCTTCGGATCTGCCGTACGAGGAGATCCGGCGGGTCGACGTGGGGAGCGGGGAGCGCGCGCCGCGGCTCACGGAGGTGCTCGCGCTCGTGCAGGCGCGCGGGCTCGCCGTGAACGTGGAGATGAAACACGACGTGCCGGATCGAGCAGCCGTGGTGCGCGCGACGGCGCGGAAGCTCGGGGCCTTCGATCCACGCGTGCCGGTGATCGTGTCGTCGTTCGATCCGCGCATGGTCGCGGCGTTCGGCGTGCTCGCGCCGCGGATCCCACGGGCGCTTCTGGTGCATCGCACGCGCTGGTCGTGGGCCGCGCTCGAGCTCGCGCGGGGCCTCGGGCAAGCGGCGCACGTCGAGCGGATCCTCACGCAGGGCAGCACGGTGCGGCGGCTTGTGCAGAGCGGGCTCGTGGTGAACGTGTGGACGGTGAACGACACGCGCGAGGCGCTGGATCTCGCGGCCCTCGGCGTGGACGGCATCATCACGGACGTGCCGGGGCTCATCCGCGCGGCGCTCGGGTAGCCGCGCGCTCCAGCTCTACTTGTCGCAGGTGACGAAGAGCTTGCGGACGCCGCCGGGCTCGGTCTGCTGGAAGGCGCCGGGCACGAGGGGCGGGTTCCACTGGGCTTCTTTGTACTGGAAGATCACGTCTTCCTCGGTGTGCGGCACGCGCATGCGGATCGAGCGCGGCAGCTCCGCGTCGCAGGCGCCGCCGATGGGCTGGATCGGGTCCTCGATGCCGTCGGGATCGACCCGCGGGGGCGCGGTGCGGGCGGCCTCGTGGTTCGAGAGCTCGGCCTGGTAGAGGTCGGCGCCGCGCTGCGAGACGAGCACGGAGAGGACACGCACGCGCTGCTGGGCCCAGGGGTTGTCCCAGTCCTCGGGCCGGATGCCGAGGTGGATCTCCTGCTGGGCGTCGCGCGTGCTCGGCACGAGGACGCGGTAAAACCCGTGGTCGGTGTCCCAGGTGATCGTGGGGGCGCCGGGCTGGTGCAAGAGGACGGGCGCCTCGCCGCGGAGGAGCGAGACGAGCGCGTGCCCGGGGATGGGGACGCGGGTCATGCGCGCGAGGTTGCAGGGGCTCGCCGGGCCGAAGAGGAACTGCTTCTCTTTAACGTCGAGCATCTGAAAGCGCTCGCCGTCGGCCGTGAGGGTGTAGAGCATGGCGCCGAAGGGGCTGACCACGTCGAAGCGGACGCGGTCCGGGTTCACGGCGAAGAGGTGTACCTCGCCGCGCACGCGGCCCTCGGGCGCGAAGCGGTCGATCTTGGCCTGGCCTTGCACGCCGTTGACGCACGCGTACGTGGCCTTCATCCGGCCGAGCGCGTCGTCTCCGGTGGGGAAGACCGACGGGGGCGGACGCGTGCCGCCGCACGCCGTGGCGAAGAGGAGGGCCGAGACGAGGGAACACCGTGCGACGTGGGCGCGCATGCGGGCTCGACCGTTGCAGGAAAGTCCGAGCCCGTCAACGAGGCGAGGGTGGGAGGGGGTTCGGCGGGGAAGCGCATTTCTGGCCGCAACGCTCTTTGCGAGCGCGCCACGGGTGGCGTAGACCCGGACGATGCACGCGCGGATCCCCTCGCTCGCCGTGGCCGTCGTCGCCCTCGCCCTCACCGCCTGCGACAAGCCCATCCCGGAGTCGACCCCGGCGAAGCCGCCCGCCGCCGCGGGGCCGCAGGCTTCTCCCGGCGCCGCGCCGAGCGCGAGCGCGCAGGCGGCGTTCGAGCAACCGAAGCGCATCGCGGCTCCGGCGCGGATCGTCGCGATCGGAGATGTGCACGGCGACCTCGCGGCGACACGCACGGCGCTGCGGACCGCGGGCGCGATCGACGAGAAGGACCACTGGATCGGCAAGGATCTCATGGTCGTGCAGACCGGGGACGAGATCGATCGCGGCGACGCGGATCGCGAGATCGTGGACCTCTTCGAGCGCCTCGCCGACGAGGCCAAGGCCGCGGGCGGCGCCGTGATCGCGATGAACGGCAACCACGAGGTGATGAACGTCCAGCTCGATCTCCGCTACGTGACCGACGGCTCCTTCAAGGATTTCGAGGGCGTCCCCGGCATCACGACCACGGATCCGCGCCTCGCGCGCGTCCCGGAGAACGAAAAGGCGCGCGCCGCCGCGTTCCTGCCGGGGGGGCCGTACGCGAAAAAGCTCGCCAAGCGGGGCATCGTGGCCGTCGTCGGCGACACGGTGTTCGTCCACGGAGGCATCTCGCCCAAGCACGTGCGGTATGGCCTCGACCGGATGAACCGCGAGGTGAGCGCGTGGATGGACGGCACCGCGCGGGATCTGCCCGGGCTCATCACCGCGGAGGACGGCCCGGTCTGGCTGCGGCGTTACTCGGCGGCGCCTGGCCCGGACGATTGCCGGGTGCTCGCGGAGACGCTGACGATGCTCTCCGCGAAGCGCATGGTCGTGGGTCACACGCCGCAGCGCGGCGGCATCACGTCGGCGTGCGGCGAGCAGGTGTGGCGCATCGACGTGGGGATGTCGAAGCACTACGGCGGCAAGCCGGAAGTGCTGGAGATCAAGGGCGCGGAGGTACGGCCGATCCGCGCGGAGCCCTGAGCTCCGGCGTCGAGCTCCCCGCCCCGCCCGCGTTCCCGTGGGGGCCCTCGCGAGCGCGCCTGGATTCCTCGTTTGTACGTTGAAAATGATATTCATTTACATCTTCGCCACAGCGGACTAGCCTCGGCATCCCAGGTAGGTACGGGATGAGAACAGGCTTCCTTGCATGGGCGCTGGCGTCGGCGCTGGTGCTTTGCACAGGCGCTGGTTGCAGCGACGAAGGAGAAGCGGGCCCTGGACAGGGCAGCGCAGGTGGATCAGCGCCCGCAGGCAGCGGCGGTAGCGGCGGCATTGGCGGCGGCGCCGGCGGCAGCGGTGGCATTGGCGGTAGCGGCGGCGCCGGCGGCAGCGGTGGCATTGGCGGTAGCGGTGGCACCGGCGGTAGCGGCGGCGCTGGCGGCAGCGGAGGCATTGGCGGCAGCGGAGGCGTCGGCGGCAGCGGCGGCGAAGGGGGCGGCGCTCCCCCCGACACGACCCCGCCCATCGTGACGCTCGGAGGCCCCCAAAGCGGCGCCCTCCTCCGCACGGCGCGCCTCCACGTCTCCGTGCACGCCGAGGATCCAGGCAGCCTGGCCAAGGTCGAATACACGTGGAACGGCGCCCCCGCCGTGCCCCTCGACATGAGCAGCGGCGTGCCGGTGTTCGACGGCACCGTGGACGAGCGGCCGACCCGCGGGAAAAACACGCTCCTCGTGGCCGCCGAAGATCTGGCGGGCAACCGGACGGAGGTGCCGCTCGAAGTGACGTTCGAACGAAGGCTCGGCGCCGGTGGCTCCCACACCGGCGCGATCACGGCGGGCAAGGTCGCCGTGTGGGGCCGCAACAACCTCGGTCAGCTCGGCCTCGGCGTCGGCGACACGACGTCGCGCTTCGAGCCCGTGCTCGTGCCTGGCCTCGAGGAGATCACGGCGATCGATCTCCGCCAGAACCAATCGCTGGCGCTCCGCAAGGACGGCGTCCTGTTCGTCTGGGGAACCAACACCGACGGCCGGCTCGGCCTCGGCGCCCCGGGCATGCCCGACGCCGACAAACGCGAAATCGCCACGCAAAACCCGAACCTGACCGGCGTCCTCGCGGCGACGTTCGGCTACGATCACACGCTCGTCTTGCTCGACGACGGGACGGTGCGCGCGTTCGGCGACAATAGCTCCGGGCAGCTCGGCGACGGCACGACCGAGGACCGCCATTACCCCGTGGTGGTCACGGGGCTCGACGATGTCATTCAGATCGTCGGCGGATCGAAGCACTCGCTGGCGTTGCGGCGCGACGGCACGGTCTGGGCCTGGGGGAGGAACCAATACGGCAACCTCGGCCAAGGGACCGCCGACACCGATCCGCACCCCATGCCGGTCCAGGTGCCGGGATTGACCGACGTCGTGCACCTCGCTTCCGGGCGGGATCACGTGCTCGCGCTGCGCGCCGACGGGACGGTCGCCGCCTGGGGGCTCAACCAAAGCGGCCAGGTCGGCAATGGAATGAGCGGCGCGGACGCGGACGTGCTTTCGCCGACGGCCGTCGTGGGATTGCAGGACGCGGCGGCGGTGTTCGCCGATGGAAACTACAGCTTCGCGGCCCGGAAGAACGCGAGCGCGGCCGGCTGGGGGCAAAACTTCAATGGGCAGCTCGGCATCGGCGGGGACGATACCGTCGATCGGAGCGCGCCGGACGCGCCGCTCGCGCTGCCCGCGACGCTCGACATCGACCCCGGCGCGACCCACGCGATCGGGCTGACGCCGGACGGCGCGGTCTACACGTGGGGATGGAGCACGAACGGCAGCCTCGGGCGGCCAAACCTGCTCAACAACTGGGCCTACCCGACGCCGGGGCTCGTGACGCAGCCATGAGGCTCCGCGCGCTCGCCCTGTGCACGCTCGCCGGAGTCGTGGCGGTCGCGTGCTCCGGCGATCCGCCGGCAGGCACGACGACCGCCGCGGGTTCGACCGGCGCGGCGGGCGCAGGGGGCACGGCCGCAAGCAGCGGCAGCGGTGGGAGCGGCGGGAACGGCGGGAACGGCGGGAGTTCGGCCGGGGAAGGCGGAGGCTCGAATCCGGACGAAACGGTCGTTCTCACGCTCGTGAGCCCCCTGCCCGGGCTGGCCTTCGAGCGACGCCATGTGGACGTGGACGTCGCCTTCTCCGTGCCGGAAGGCGGCGCGACGCTCCGGCTCGCGCTCAGCGAGGTGATCACCAACGAGCAATCGATCGATACGACGGTGACCACAGGAACGGCGCGGCTCCGGCTGCCACGTGCGCGCGGCGCGAATGTGTTTGTCGTAACGATCGTCTCGGCGTCGGGAAAAACGGCGACCGTGGAGGGAAATCTCCACGGCGGGCGCCTCGTGACCACCTCCATCGACACGATGTTCGCCCTCCGGGACGGAACCCTCGTGCAATGGGGCGGCGGCGACCCGACCCCCGCCAAAAAGGACGCGCCCACCGCGCTCGTGTCCGTCGCCGAAAATGGAGACACGCTCTTCGCGCTCGACGCCGAAGGGCACGTATTCAAGGCTCCCGGAGGACCATCGGCCTTCGAGCCCGTGCCAGGGCTCGAGGACATCGCGACAATCGCGCCCGGCGGAGGCCATGCCTTGTTCCTGCGCGCGGACGGCCGGCTCTTCGCCGCCGGGCTCAACAACCGAGGCCAGCTCGGCGCAGGCGACACGGAGAGCCATGCAGGCGTCGTCGAGGTCCCGCTCGACGGGATCGTCGCGATCGCCGCCTCCGACGACGCGTCGTTCGCGGTCGACACGAAGGGCCTCGTGCACGCGTGGGGCTCGAACGACGAAGGGCAACTCGGCCTCGGCGACGAGGACGCCTCGCCCCACCCCGATCCGCTCATCGTCCCGAACCTCGTGGACATCGTGGACGTGGCCGCCGGCCGAGACCATGTCCTCGCCTTGGCCGCTGCCGGCGGGCTTTACGCCTGGGGGCTCGGTTCGAGTGGCCAGCTCGGCGACGGATCGGCCGGGATCCTGGCCTCGAAGCCACAGCCCGTTCCCCTCGTGCTCCCCGGCCCCGCGATCGCGCTCGGCGCCCGGGGAAACACGAGCCATGTCGTCCTGGCGAGCGGCGAGCACCTCGTCTGGGGGCAAAACAGCCTCGCGCAGCTCGGCGTGGGCGACACGAACATGCGGACCAAGCCGACGCCCAGCCTCGTTGGCCACGTGCGCGCGATCTCCGCGGGCCTCACCGGCGGCGTGGCCGTGGACGAAAGCGGCGGCCTCCAGGCGTGGGGATCGAATACGAGCGGGCAGCTCGGTCTCCCGCTGCCGCCCGAAGGCCCGGAACGATCGAGCGTGCCTGTCGTGGTGCCGTGGCCGTGAGCCTCCGCGCGGCGCGTCGGATCGCCCTCCTCGCCGTGATCCCGCTCGGGGTGGCGTGCTCCGACGAGGCCCCCGCGGGCCCCGGCGGCTCGGCTTCGGGCACCGGAGGGGCGGGCGCATCGGGCGGCGGACCTGGCAGCGGCGGTGTTGGTGGCGCCGCAGGCGCAGGCGGCGGCGGTCTTGGCGGCACCGGAGGCACAGGCGGAGCCACGCCGGCCGCCTTCGAGCCCGGCGAAGAGCGCCCCGGCGGCGACACGACCATCGATACACGCGACGAAAAAAGCTTCCTGCGGCCCGCGGCAAACCTCTCCCTGGAGCGCCTCGGGACCTTCGAGGCCGGACTCGCGCTCTTCGACGTCGCCTGGACCGTCGGAGGCGAAGTCGACCGCGACGGCCTGGGCCCCACGTACGTCGGCACCTCCTGCCGAAGCTGCCATTTCCGAGGCGGCCGAGGCGCGCCGCCGCCCCCAGGCCAGCCGATGACATCGATGCTCGTGCGGCTGTCGATCCCATCCGCGGACGGCGCCACCTTCGTCCCCGATCCTCGCTACGGCGATCAAATCCAGAACAAGGCCATCCCCGGGGTCCCGCCGGAAGGCTGGTTCTCCGTCGCCTACGAAGCCAAAGCCGCCGCCTATGCCGACGGCACCGCATACGAGCTGCTGGAGCCGACCTACACGGCCCACGATCTAGCCTTCGGCCCGCTCGCCGAGGGCACGCGTTTCTCCCCGCGCGTGGCGCAGCCCATGATCGGGCTCGGCCTGCTCGCCGCAATCCGCGACGAAGACATCGAAGCGCTCGCCGACCCCCACGACAAAAACGGAGACGGAATCCGCGGCCGCAGAAACCACATCTCCGTCGAGGGAAACCTCGCGCCCGGGCGATTCGGCTGGAAAGCAAACGAGGTGGATCTCGCGCGACAAACCGCAGGGGCCTTCCTCGGGGACATCGGCATCACCTCCCCGCTGCACCCGACCGACAACTGCCCGCCCCTCCAGGCAGCCTGCGCCGCAGCCGCAAGCACGACGCTGGACATCGACGCAGCTCGCTTCGACGCGATCGTCGTGCTCTCGCACCTCGTCGCCGTACCCCACCGCCCCGAAGCCGCCGAGCCCGACGTGCTGCTCGGCAAGGCGCTCTTCTCGCAAGCCGGTTGCAGCGCGTGTCACGTCCCGTCCTTCGTCACCGGCCCCCTCGCAGGTTTTCCCGAGGTCGAAGGGCAGCACATCTACCCGTACACCGACCTCTTGCTCCACGACATGGGCGCAGGTCTCGCCGACGAACGCCCCGACCACGAAGCCGGAGGGCGCGACTTCCGCACCGCGCCACTCTGGGGCATCGGCCTGACGAGCCTCGTCTCCGGTCACACGAGGCTCCTGCACGACGGACGCGCCCGAAGCATCGAAGAAGCCATCCTCTGGCACGGCGGCGAAGCCGAACCCGCACGCGCGTCCTTCCGTGCGATGTCTGGTGTAGACCGGGCAGCGCTTCTGCAGTTCGTCAGCTCGCTTTGAGCAGCCGCGCCGGGGTTTCACCCCGGACCCCGACCAGGGGCTGTCCGCCCCTGGACCTGGACCAGGGCCAGCCCTGGACCTCAGGTGCATCAACCGCGATGCGGTCGATGCAAAGGTGCATGGATTCGCGGCGTCGCTGAGGCAGCTAACGCGATCGTTTGAGGACCCATGAAGGGGTGAGGATCGCCCCGCTGTTCGTTTGTGCTCAAACGAACAGCAGCGGCAGGTGAGCGGGCGGGAAGGTGTGGGGGGCAGCGCCCCCCACCCAGGATCAGGAGGCGCGGAGCGCGTCGAGCAGGTCGACGTCCGGAATCGCGATCGGAAGCCGCGCCCGGATGACCGCCACGTCGTTGTCCTCGCACATCCGCGCCACGGCAAGGCCGTCATACAGCGCGATCGGCGCCGTCCCCGGCACAGACGCCTCTTCCCGCGCGCCGGACAAGGTTTGTCCCGCCGTGAAGATCCATCCGACCGTGGCCGGTCCATAGTGGTGCAGCGAGCCGCGCAGCTCCGTCACCCGCTCGCGACCCACCTCGCGGCCGTCGCGCCGAATCACGATCGCCACCCGAATCTCGTCGTTGCCCATGCGCAAGACGCCCGAGAAGTGCGACTCGCCGCCAGGCGCACCCGCGCGGCGCACCGCGCGAAGCTGCCCAACACCCATACGCTCGAGCGCGAGGACACAAACCTCGATGAACGCATGCCCCGGCAGCTCGCCGAGCTTGCGAGCGAACGCGCGACGAGCCCCATCGCGATACCGCTCCACCGCAGCGAGGGCCTCCTGCTCCAGCCGCGCCAGATCGCCGCCGAGCAGCCAATCCGTCAGGGCCACGCGGCCCCCCGCGAACCGGAAGCGCGGCCGCTGCCCCGCAGCAATCCGCCGGGCATTGTCAGCGCGCACCGCAGCAGCCACCTGCGACTGCACGAGCTGCGCATCCCCCGAGAGGCGACCACGTCGCTGCGCCGTCTCGGCGATCTGCCGCAGAGACACAGCACCCGCGTTGCGATCGAACGTCGACAGGATCGCGGCCACCGCATCGGCGAGCTCACGACCCGCAAGATCATCCAGCGCCGGATGACCTTCCCCAGGGGTCAACTCGATGACCTGCGGGCCCCGGTACACAGCCTCGGTCGGCGCCACATCACGCACGATCTCGCGGTCCCGTTCGCGACCCACGTCACGGTCGCGGTCCCGGCCCACGTCGCGATCCCGATCGCGGCCGCCCATGTCACGGTCGCGGCCGTCGCGACGAACCTCGAACGCGGGCGTCGCCGTATACGAAGGCAGCCCGCCTCCGCTCGTCGGCACGGCCTGCGCCTCGCCGTTCGTGCTGCGACCCCGGCGACGGCGGCGACGACGGCGACGACCTTCCCCTCCGGCATCGGCAGCGCCCCCACCGGCGCGCTCGTCCCCACCACCGAGGATCGGCTGATCGTCGTCCTCTTCCTCGTCGAACATCTCGGCGGCGCCAGCAGCCGCTTCCGCGCGCATCACGTCGTCGGGGCCGGCGGGGCCAGCGTCGATCTCTTCCTCCTCGGCAGCGCGCGTGTACGACGGCGCCGACGGCCGGGGCATGGGCGGAGCGAGTTTGGCCGCGGGAGCCGGAGAAACGAGCGTCTCGTCGTCGTCCTCGTCAGCGTCTTCCTCGGCGGCAACGACCTCGACGGGGGCGGCGGGGGCGGCCTCGATCACCTCGGGCGCCTCGTCCCTCTCGGCCTCCGCGGCCTCCGCCTCGCCTTCGGCCTCTTCTTCAACGGCCTCCGGGGCGCTGACCTCTTCCTCGACCTCGTGCCGGGCAGCCTTGGCAGGCTCTTGTTTGCCGCCGCGCTTGCCCTTCTTGCCATCGAGACCCGCGCGGAGCGTCTTCTCGTCCCACTCCCGCAGCGCGAAAACGCCGGGCTTCACCCGGATGAGCGGCGTGTCGGACGAGTCCTTCTTGAGCATCGCGGCGAGCCGGGCGCCCATCGTGACCTCGGGGCTCTTCCCGACGTGGCTGAGCAAGTTCTTCTCTATCGCGATATCGGTGATCTCTTTGTAGTGGAGCGGCCTGCCGACGAGGCGAAGCACCTCGGCCGCTGCATCGGTAAACGTCATCTTTTGTCCAGCCCTTCGGGCGCTCCCATCACTCGGGGCGCTCCTCTTGGTGCGCGTCGCACGTGCCGCCCTTGTTCCGACGCCACGCGCTGGGCCTCTGCCCGCCACGACCGGGAAGCGCACATTCGCTCCCACTCGGCCGGACACGCTACTGAACAGCCGCATAACACGGGACGATCCACGAGTCAACCACGCCAGCCCGCCCACCCCTCCCCCCTCGCACGAACTCGACGCGAAAGTTCGTCCTGGACGGAGTTTTTTTCCCACGAACCCGCATCGCCTGCCCGCTAGGGCCGGTGCGTCTTCGGGTTCGCGAGCTTGCTCGGCAACCAGCGGAAAAAGTCGAGGATCGTGGACGAATCGAAGATGCCGTCGGACGAGTCCCACACGATGAACTCCACCGTGGCGATCTCCCCGGGCACGATCGGCGCCTCCGTGGTCAGCCATCCCGTGCTGCCGCCGATCGAGCTCGGCGTGTTGTTGCAAGGCGAGTCGAAGTCGTCGTAGCCCGTGCCCGCGAGCTCGGATTTGCCCCCCGAGCAGAAATTGAACCCCGGCGTGCCGAAACAACCCGTCGGACCGGCCACGCAACGATCGAAGAAATTCAGGTTCACGGAGCCGGGCGTCCCCTGGCCGTCGAACACCACGTTGCGGTTGTTCGCGATTCCCGGCGCGTTCGTCTTCAAAAGCACCACCCAAAGGTCGTTGAACGGCGAGCAGGCATACTCCGGGTACTCCGACGACCAGTACGCATGATCAAACGCAAAACTGTTCGCATTTGTAGGCGTACGCACCTGAATCTTGAGATTGACCGGATTGAACGCGGTGGACGCGAAGGGAACCGGGCATCCTGATTTGTTGGTCGGGAAGCCGGGGGGCGTGGCCGACTGCGTGCCGGTGTCCGTGCCGCCCTGCGGCGTGCCGAACTGGAAGTACGGCTGGCTCGGCGTGGCCGCGAGCCCCGTCGAGAGGAAGACGAAATTCTGGTTCGCCCGCGGGCCAAGCACGTTGCCCATGGACGTGATGATCGCGTGCGACTGCGGGAACGGCGTACCCGTGCCGTCCGCGAGCCGCAGCTCCGCCGTGATCACGCCCCAGCGCTTGTTCGCGCCGGTCGCATTCAGCGTCGTCGTCTGGCAAAGCTCGATCGACTTCGCGTAGTCGAGCGGATCCTGCGAGGTGTACTGCAAGCCCGCGCTGCAGGCGGTGTTCGGGTTGTCGATGCCGCCGTCGCAGTCGTCGTCCTTCCCGTTCGGGAAGTCGAACGCGCCCGGGTTCACCAGCGGATCGGCGTCGTTGCAGTCCCCGTCGCAGACCGTGTAGCCATCCCCGTCGGCATCCGGGCAGGAGCCATCCGGGATCACGTCTTGCGGGACGTCTTGCGGCACGTCCTGCGGCACGTCGACCGGGACATCCACAGGCACGTCTTCCGGGACGTCTTCGGGCACGTCTTCGGGCACGTCTTCGGGCACGTCTTCGGGCACGTCGACAGGGACATCGATCGGCACGTCGATCGGCACATCCACCGGCACGTCCTCGAGGACGTCGATCGGCACATCCTCGACCACGTCGAGCGGCGCGTCCTCGACGCTCTCCTCCACCACGTCGAAGACGACGTCCGGCGAGACATCGGGCGAGACATCGGGCGAGACATCGGGCGAAACGTCCGGCGAAACGTCCGGCTGCGCGTCGTCGCCGGGCGCGTCGGGGCCGGCGTCGTCTTCGTCCTCGTCGAGGGTGTCGTCGTCCTCGATGTCGGTGCGCGCGCCGCAGCCCGGTCCGAGCCAGACGGCCGGCGTGGCGAGCGCAACAAGAACGAGCCCCCAGCGAAACGAAAAGCGCACGACGTAAGCCTCCCGAAGACACCCCCGGCGGCAGCCCGCGCCGTCGCCCACCCGGAGAATATCAGGAAACGCAGGAAACGTACGCGGTCTGCCTCGAACGGGAGTACGCTCAGGGGATGGAGCTCGGGCGGCTCCTTCAGGAGCTCATTCAAGCCGCGCGCAAGGCGGGCATCACCGTGCGCTCCGAGTCCTTCGACCCCTCGCTCTCCGACGGCGGCAAGAAGTGGCGCGGGGGGCTCTGTGTCATCCGCGGCAAACGCGTCATCCTCGTGGACGAACGCGCGCCGCTCGTCGACCGCATCGCCACCGTCGCCGCCTCGCTCGCCAGCGTCGACCTCGAGCACGTGTTCCTGCCCCCCATCGTCCGCGCGACGATCGGCGCCTACCAGCGCGAGGCCCCCGAGCGGCCCGTCCCGAACGCGACCGTCCCCCTCCCCCCCGTACGCGCGCGGCTCCGCCGCACCGACGACGACGAACCCTGAACCCCGCATCGCGTTCGTCCGCGCACACCGAGGCAAAGCCACCTCTATCGCCGGCGCGTGCAGGACGGCCCGATCACGCTCTGGACCGCCGCGCCGCGTGCACCCTCGACGCCGCCTCGTCACGATTGCGCGAAAAAGGAACGTTTCCAAAATGGCACACGCGTTGCTATGTAATGGTGCGCGCCTTCGAGCGCGTCGCGGGAGCGCAGGGCCCACCTCCTTACCGACCCCTTTTTCGGGCTCCATGACGCACTTCGCGCTTTCTTCCCATGACGCAATCCCCGCCACGGGTCACGCCTCCGCGGGCCACGCAGGCCCCCGGGAGATCCCGTCGACCCGATTCCACACAGGTCCCCACGCCCGGGTCGAACCGACATTCGCCGAGCGTGCCGCCGAGCGCCGAACCTCTGCGCGCGAAGCGCTCCTCGCCGAGCGTTCCGCCGCCTCCCGCGCCCGGCCTCTCCGACGCCGCCGCCGCGCTCTCCGGCGCAGCCGCCGCACTCCACGACGCAGCCGCC
The DNA here is from genome assembly GCF_029946465.1 of Polyangium sorediatum. Classification (NCBI taxonomy): domain Bacteria; kingdom Pseudomonadati; phylum Myxococcota; order Polyangiales; family Polyangiaceae; genus Polyangium; species Polyangium sorediatum. The sequence goes on along the minus strand of NZ_JARZHI010000046.1, from coordinate 2,696 downwards.
GCCCTCGAAGGCGCGGCCGCCCGGCTCGCCGCGATCCGACCTCGCGCCCGTACGAGCACGCACACAGGCGCGACACCCACGCCGCCCGGCACTCCGCCGGATCGCGAACGAACGTAGGGAACGGGCATCCCCACGACTTGACGCGCACTTCCGTCCCCGTTCTCCTTCCGCTTCTTGGAGGTTGGAAGATGCGGAGAACGATGAAGGCGCTTGGTGGGATGTTGATCTTGGCCCTCGGAGGCGTGGCCGCATGCAGCGGCGGCGGTGAGGGGACGGGGGCCGGTGGCACCGCGGGCACCGCGGGCGCGGGGGGAATGGCCGGCGCGGGGGGGATGGGGGGGACGGCCGGCGGTGGAATGGGCGGGGACGGCGGCTCGGGCGGCGTGTTCGTCCCGGGATGCCCGTCCGGCATCGTCTGCGGCACGGGTGATTGCTGCGCGCAGGGCTCCGAGTGCGTGATCGACGCTTGCTTGCCGGCCTGCGCCACGAACGTCCGTTGCGGCGCCGATCTCTCGGTGTGCTGCGGGGCCGGCGAGGTCTGCGTGGCGGATCAATGCGCCCAGCCCGGCGGCAATTGCCTCGACTGGGCCGATTGCGCCGAGGGCGAGTTCTGCGAATCGACGCTCGGCGTCTGCTTGCCGCAGCCGCCCCCGGGCGCCGCGACCTGCGAATACAAGCCGCCGCCCGGACCGCTCAAGCCGGTGCTGGAATGGTCCTGGACGGAGAGCACCATTTTCCCGGCGTTCCACCAGGTCATCAACATGCCCGTGGTCGTCGATTTGGAGAACGACGGCACCCCGGACGTGGTGATCGTGACGTCGAACAACTTCAACGCGAGCCAGACGGCCTACCTGCGCGCCTTGAATGGCAAGGACGGCATCGAGAAATGGGACGCGGCCGTGGACGTGTACGCCGACGCGAACCGCGTACAGCCGCGCGTGACGCCGGCGGCGGCCGACATCGACGGCGACGGATTCGTCGAGATCGTGACCGGCAAGGCGGGCGGCGGGCTCATCGCGTTCGAGCACGACGGCAAGGTCAAATGGACGTCCAAGCAAGCGGACGGCACCACGAACTGGACCGTGGCGCTCGACTCGGCCACGGTGGCGATCGCAGACCTCGAGGGTGACGGCAAACCCGAGATCGTCGTCGGCGGCGCCGTCTTCGATGCGAATGGCGTCCTCCGGTTCAACGGCGGCGCGTTCTTCGGGGCCAACACGGGCACCTACGGCGCCGTCAGCATCATCGCCGACCTCGACGGCGTGATGCCGCAGGAGATCGTGAGCGGCAAAAAAGCGCTCCGGTCCGACGGCACCACGTATTGGGAGCAAGCCGCGCTCAGCGACGGCTACCCCGCGATCGCGGATCTCGACCTCGACGGCAAGCCCGAGCTCGTCGTGGTCTCGAACGACACCGTGCGTGTCCAGAACCCGACGACCGGCGCGGTCATCGCCAGCGTCGAGATGCCCGGCAATGGACTCGGCGGCCCCCCGACCATCGCCGATTTCGACGACGACGGCCGCCCGGAGATCGCGGCCGCGAACGGCACGGCGTACTCCGTCTTCGAGTTCGAGGCCGGCGAGACCGCGACGCTCAGCGTGAAATGGCAGAAGACGACGCAGGACGGCTCGTCGAACCGCACCGGATCGAGCGTCTTCGATTTCCAGGGCGACGGCGCGGCCGAGGTCGTCTACAACGACGAATGCTATTTCCGCGTCTATGACGGCGCCACTGGGGACACGCTCTTCGAGGAGAAGAACCCGTCGGCGACGATCCACGAGTACCCGGTCGTCGCCGACGTCGACGGCGACAACAACACCGAGGTCGTGCTCGCGGCGAACGACCTCTTCCACCTGAATGGACAAAACGGCTGCCCCTACGGCGCCAACGGCCTGCGGCACGGCATCTACGTCTACGGCGACGCGGACGACAACTGGGTGCGGACGCGCAAGATCTGGAACCAGCACGCCTACCACCTCACGAACGTGAACGCGAACGGCACCGTGCCCTCGCCCGAGTCCGCGAGCTGGATCAGCCCCTTCGGCCTCAACAACTACCGCCAGTCGAACCAGGGCGCCGGCGTCTTCAATGCCCCCGACCTCCAGGTCAGCCTCGAAGCTTCGCTCGCCCCCTGCCCGGGCGGCGTGGATCTCCGGGCGTTCGTGCAAAACAAGGGCACGGACGGCGTCCCGCCCGGCGTGAAGGTGAGGTTTTACCGGGGCAATGGCCCGGACGGTACGTTCATCGGTGAAGCGACCACCACGAAGGCGCTCCTGCCCGGCCAGTACGAACTCGTCGTCATGCCCTACAAGACGCTGGCGAGCGACGTCGTCATGTCGTTCTACGTCGAGGTCGACAAGGACGAGGCCGGAGAGGGCGGCCTGAACGAATGCCTCGAAGACAACAACGGCGCCACGCTCGGCGGCGTCGAGTGCGGCGACCTGAACTGATTCTCCCTGCACGATAAAAAAAGGGCGGACCCACGTGGGCCCGCCCTTTTCCTTATCCGCGCAGGCCCACGACGGGCCCGCGGCTTCTCATGCGGCCTTGCGCCGCCGCCCGATCACGAGGCCGAGCGCGCCGAGCACCACGAGCAGCGAGCCCGCGTGCCCCTCGTCCGCGCCGGGCGCCGTCCGGCAGCCGCAGCCGCCGTCGTCGGGTCCCCCGCCGCCCGCGCCGCCGGCGCCAGCGTCGCC
>NZ_JARZHI010000045.1:0-82343 GCF_029946465.1 Polyangium sorediatum | reverse complement strand
CGCAGGGGCCGTCCAAGCCCACGGCGCCGCCTCCGGCCACGACGCGCTCGCCCGCGCCGGGTCCGGGTCGTACGCCGCCGCCGAGCGCGCCGCCGCCGGCTCGCACGGCGCCCGCGTCGTCGGTGCCGCCGCCGCGCAAGCCTTCGGACACGCCGTCCTCGGTCCCGCCGCGTCCGTCGTCCCCGCCGAAGACGGGCATCGACGTGTGGCAGGGCCGCCCCGGCGTCCCGATGCCGGCCGCGCAACGCACGAGCACGCCGCGTCGTACGACGTACGATCCGCGCGCCCAGGCGCCGCAGCCGGGTCGGCCTGGCATGGGCTTCGGTCCGCAGACGGGTCGTCCGGGGCAACCGGGCGGACCGCGCAGCGGCGGCCCGCAGCGCCCGGGCATGGGTGGCTTCCGGGGTCGTCCGGGCGGGCCTCCGATCCAGCAGCGGCGCGGCCCGGCGCAGGTCTCCACGCAGGAGATGGCCTCCCACAAGAAGGTCGTCAAAATCGAGGAGCAGGTCAGCCTGCAGGCGCTCGCCGCGAAGATGAGCGTGAAGTCGACCGATGTTCTCCTGAAGCTCCTCAGCATGGGGATGACGGGCGTGAACATCAACTCGACGCTCGACGCCGACACCGCGAAGATCGTCGCGAGCGAGTTCGGCTGGAACGTCGAGGACGTGGCGGTCAGCGAGACCCAGACGCTCGAGGACGCGACGCGCGTCGAGTCCGAGGCGGACATGGACTTCGAACTGCGTCCGCCGATCGTCACGGTCATGGGTCACGTCGACCATGGCAAGACGTCGCTGCTCGATCGGATCCGCAAGGCCAGCGTGGCCGAGGGCGAGGCGGGCGGCATCACGCAGCACATCGGCGCGTACCGCGTCGAGACGCCGCGCGGGACGATCGCGTTCCTCGATACGCCGGGCCACGAGGCGTTCACGGCGATGCGCGCCCGCGGCGCTTCGCTCACGGACATCGTCGTGCTCGTGGTTGCGGCGGACGACGGCGTCATGCCGCAGACCAAAGAGGCGATTTCGCACGCGCAGGCCGCGAAGGTTCCGATCATCGTCGCGGTGAACAAGATCGACAAACCGGGCGCGGATCCCGACAAGATCAAGCGCGACCTCGCGAACCTCGGGCTTCAGCCGGAGGAGTGGGGCGGCCAGACGATGTTCGTGCACGTGTCGGCGAAGACCGGGCAGAACATCGACCAGCTCCTCGAGTCGGTCATCCTGCAGGCCGAGATCCTGGAGCTCAAGGCCTACGCCAAGCGCCGCGCGAGCGCGACGGTCATCGAGGCGCTGCTCGATCGCGGCCGCGGCCCGGTCGCGCGCGTCATGATCCAGGACGGTACCCTGCGCACCGGCGACATCATCATCGCCGGCAGCGTGTGGGGCAAAGTCCGCGCGATGACGGACGAGCTCGGTCGGACGGTGGCGCATGCGGGCCCCGCGACGCCGGTCGAGGTGCTCGGCTTGAACGAGGTGCCGAGCGCGGGTGATCCGGTGCACGCGGTCAAGGACGCCAAGACGGCGGAGGAGATCGCGGAGACGCGTCGCAAGAAGGCGTCGAAGTCGCTCATCCCGCAGGACTCGCGCGTCTCGCTGGAGACGCTCACCTCGCGCCTCGCGGAGAGCGATCAGCTCGAGCTGAAGCTCATCGTGAAGGGCGACGTGCAGGGCTCGGTCGAGGCCATCTGCCATGCGCTCTCCAAGCTCTCGACGCAGAAGGTGAAGGTCACGATCGTCCACGCGGGCGTCGGTGGCATCACCGAGGGCGACGTGAACCTGGCGGTCGCATCGAAGGCGATCATCGTCGGGTTCAACGTTCGTCCTGCGGGCAAGGCCGCCAGCCATGCCGAGACCGAGGGCGTCGAGATCCGGCTCTACAACATCATCTACAACGCGGTCGACGACATCCGGTCCGCGATGGAAGGCCTCTTGCCTGCCACCAAGGTCGAGAAGCAGCTCGGCCGGGCGGAGGTTCGTCAGGTCTTCCGCGTGGCGAAGATCGGCACCGTCGCCGGCTGTATGGTGACGAGCGGGCTCGTGAAGCGGACGGCGGAGGCACGACTCATCCGCGACAACGTCGTCGTGTGGTCGGGCAAGCTCTCGGGCCTGCGCCGCTTCAAGGACGACGCGAAAGAGGTGGCCGAGGGGTTCGAGTGCGGTATCTCGCTCGAGAACTACCAGGACATCAAGGAGACCGACGTCATCGAGTGCTTCGAGATCGAAGAGGTCAAGACGAAGCTCACCTGAGCTTCGGGCGTCACTGCGGACCCGGGTAGCGCCGGCGAACGACGATGTTTGTTGGTGTGTTGAGGCTGAGGTTGGATGTACCCGGGGCGCGGTCGCTCAAGGACAAGCGGAGCGTCGTCCGCTCGTTCAAGGAGCGGGTGCAAGGACGGTTGAAGGTGGCGGTCGCGGAGGTCGGGGTCCTCGACGATCCGCGGCACGCCACCCTCGGGGTCGCGGTCGTGTCGAACTCGCACACGGTCTGTGATCAAATGATCTCGAGCGTGGTGAGCATGGCCTCCACGTTGCCGGATGCGTTGCTCGCCGATCGGGCGAGCGAGATCGTGAGCTTCGGCGAAGGCGGTCGAGGGGTCGTGGGCGGGATCGAGCAGATGCTCGGGGATCTCGACGACGACAACGACGACGAGGGGAATTCCGCGTGAGTGGACAGGGATTGCGGTCGGCTCGGGTGGCGGCGCGGGTCCGCGAGGAGCTCGCGGCGCTCTTGCGGGACATGGCGGATCCGCGCCTTCACGGCGTGCTCATCTCGCGCGTGGAGATGACCGACGATCTGCAGACGGCGCGGATCTTCGTGCGGCACGAGCTCGGCGCGTCTCCGGGCGAACCGGAGCGCCGGTCGATGCTGAAGGGGCTCGAGGCGGCCGGGGGACGGCTCCGGCGTGACGTCGGCAAGGCGGTCCAGCTTCGCCGGGCGCCGGAGCTCAAGTTCATCTACGACACGGGCCAGGACAGCGCGTATCGCGTCGAGGAGATCCTGCACGAGATCCGGATGGACGACGAGCGGCGGCAGAAGGGCTGACAAGGCGCCGTGGCCCGACGAATGAAGCTCACCGCATCGGATGCCGTGGTATTCTCCGCGCCGTGAGCCTTTCGGCCGGCGCGATCGTCGGTACCAACGTACGTCTGCTTCGCCCGCTCAAGCGTGGCGGTATGGGCAGCGTGTGGCTCGCAGAGCACCTGACGCTGCGCACGCAGGTCGCCGTGAAGTTCATGTCCGAGCGCCTCGCGCAGGACCAGGAGTACGTGGCTCGCTTCACCCGCGAGGCCATGGCGAGCGCGCAGATCAAGAGCCCGAACGTCGTTCAGGTCTTCGATCACGGCATCTCGTCCGACGGCACGCCGTACATCGTGATGGAGCTGCTCGAAGGCGAGGACCTTCGCATGCGGCTCTCGAAGATCGGCACGATCGGGCTCGACGAGGCGGCCACGATCGTCGTGCACGTGGCGCGCGCTCTCTCGAAGGCGCACGGGCTCGGCATCGTTCATCGGGACATGAAGCCCGACAACGTCTTCCTGTGTGATCAGGACGGCGAGCTCTTCGTGAAGGTGCTCGACTTCGGGATCGCCAAGCACGCGACGCCCGAGAGCGAAGGCCTCGACGGCATGACGGGGACGGGCGCGATGGTGGGCACGCCACACTACATGAGCCCCGAGCAGATCCTGAGCGCGCGGCGCGTGGATCATCGGGCGGATCTGTGGTCGATGGGCGTCGTTTTGTACCGCGCGCTCACGGGGCAGGTGCCTTTCCAGGGCGAGACGCTCGGCGCCGTGTGCATCGCGATCGAGCGTGGGAGCTTCATGCCGCCGAGCCAGCGGCGGCCTGGGCTCATGCCGACGCTCGATGCCTGGTTCTTGCGGGCGCTCGCGCGGGATCCGGCGCAGCGGTACCAGTCGGCCAAGGAGCTCGCGGATGCGTTCCTGTCGGCGCTCGCGGCGGGCGGGTACGCGCCGCCGGCGTCGCCGTTCCGGATGGAGACGAGCGCGGCGCCACGTTCCGCGCCGACGGCGCAGCCGCCGGGCAGCATGACGCCGCTGCCGGGGAGCGGCGCTTCTTCCTCGGCCGCTGCGTGGGTCTCGGGCGCGACACCGCCGCCGATGATGGGCACCGGGCCTTCGGTCGCCACACCTCCGCCGGGGCAGCTCGCGGAGTCGGCGTTGCCCACGGGCTCAGGGCGGTATCCCTCGGCGATCGAGCCGCCGTGGGCCGCGAGCGGCGCTGCTGCCGCGCCGCCGCCGCTGCAGACGTTCCACGGCTCCTCGGTCACGCATGCCGAGTGGAAGAGCTCGTCGCGACGACGTGCGCTCGTCACGGTCGTGTCGGGCGCGCTCGGGGTCGTCGTGCTCATCCTGATCGTGATCGTCGTGCTCACGAAGGGGGACGGAGGCGAAGGGGAGAACGCGTCTGCGCTCCCGACCGAGGGGACGACGAAGGTGGCCGCGCAAGCCGCGCCTCCAGCGCCCACGCCGGAGCCCGTCGCGATGCCTGCTGCGACGCCCGCTGCGACGCCCGCTGCGACACCGACGGAGACCGCCGCGCTGCCGCAGGCCGCGTCGGCGAAGGCGTCTGCGGCGCCCGTCAAGCCGACCTCGACGTCGACCTCCACCTCCACGGGGAAAACGAAACGTGATCGTGGGTTCTGAAAGGGCACGAGGGCGAGCGCGGAGGACGCTCGTCGCGTGGCTCCTCGGTGTCACGACGATCGTGGCGGCAGACGCCGTCGCGCACGCGCAATCGAAGACCGAGCGCGACATGGCGCGCGCGCTCATGGACGAGGGCGACGCCAAGGTCGAGAAGAAGGACTTCGCCGGCGCGCTGCGCGCCTACCGCGCCGCGCACGCGATCATGGGTGTGCCTTCGACCGGCATCGAGGTCGCGCGCACCGAGGAGAAGCTCGGGCACCTCGTCGAGGCGCACAAAGCCGCGCTCGAGGTCGCGAACATGCCCGTGAAGCCCGGCGAACCGAAGCCGTTCACCGAGGCGCGCGAGGCCGCGAAGCAGCTCGCGGCGCAGATCGAGTCGCGCATCCCGAGGCTCACCGTTGTCGTGCGAGGCGTGCCCGAGAGCGCGCCCGTCGAGGTGAAGATCGACGGCGCGCTCCTGCCGAGTGAGGCCGCGCGCGCGGCGCAGCCTGTGAACCCTGGCAAGCACGAGGTCTCGGCGGCGGCGACGGGGCTACCGCCCGTGTCGAAGGAGATCGAGATCGCGGAGGCGCAGCGGCTCCAGGTCACGCTCGCGCTCGGCGACGCGGCGGCCTCGGACGATGGCAGCGGCAACGCGGGCCGGCGCCTCTCGCCGCTCGTGTACGTGGGCTTCGGCGTCGGCGGCGCGGGGCTCATCGCGGGGGCGGTGACCGGTGGCCTCTCGCTCTCGCGCGCGGGCACCGTGAAGGAGCTCTGCCCCGCGGGCACGTGCCCGACGCAGGCCGCGCTCGACGAAGCTACGCCCGTGAACGATTCCGCGAAGACGCTGGCCAACGTCTCCAACGTCGCGTTCGCGCTCGCCGTCGTCGGCGTGGGGGTCGGCGTGGCGGGGATCTTTCTTTCGGGCGGCGAGCCCAAGAAGAGCCCGGAGGCCACCTCGGTGCGCCTTCAGATCGGGCCCACCGGGATCGGGCTCGTCGGCCGGTTCTGAGCGCCGCGTTCAGCGGAAACGAAGCGCGAGCAGCACGCCGGCGACGGCGACGGTGACGAGAGCGACGATCGCGAGAATTGCCATCTGTCGCTTGCCGCTCTCGACCTCGACCTCGACGGGCTTGTTCTGCGTCGTCGTCGCCGCGGCACGGGCCGCTCCGCTCGTCGAGCTTGCAGCCGGGCGCCTCCGCCAGGGCACGGGCGCGCGCAGCGGGCGCACGCCGCCGGGGGCGGGCGGAGGCACCGAGATGCGCTCCTCGGGCAGCGGCGCAGGCGGGTGCAGCGGCGCGGCGGCGGGCAAGTTGCTTCGTCGCTCGGGTCGCTCGGGCACGGCGACGGGCTCGGCGGCGCGCGGCGGGACATTCGAGGTGGGCTCCGGGCGAGCGGGCAGGGCGGAGATGCGGTCGGGGCGCGTCGGCAGGGCCGAGGTGCGATCCGTGCGGCCGGGCAAGACAGAGATGCGACCTTCACGGCCGGGGACGATCGAAGGTCGATCGGGGTTTCGCCCGGGCAGGGCGGAGATCCGATCGGCGCGCCCTGTGCCACCACCGGACGAGGTCGGCCGCTCGGAGCCCGTGCGCGTCGGGGCAGATGGGTGCTCCGAGGGGACACGGTTCGCGGGGGGATGCTCGGACGGGATGCGCGCAGCAGCGGGCTCTTCGGCGCGCGGGCCCGAGGGGAACGTCGCGTCGAGGATTGGATCCGGCGGCAGCGCGGACGTGTCGCTCGGTGGCTTCGGCGCGCGCATCGCCGAGGTCAACGTCGCGTCGAGGATCGGATCCGGCGGGAACGAGGCCACCTCTTGGGACTTCGCGGGCTGCGAGGTGGCCGTGTCGCTCCGCGGCTGCGTCGACGGCTCGGAGAAGGGCTGCGGGATGTTCTCCAGCGTCTTCGGCGGCTCGCTGATGGTCGTAGGCAGCTTGGCGTCCCACGCGGGTGCAGGCGCAGGCGCGATCGCAGGTGCTGCTTCGGGCAGCGGCAGCGGCGCGCGTTGTGCGCGCATGAACGGCATCGGCCGCACCAGGCGACGCGTCGGCGTGTCGGGCGCCTCGTCGTCGTCGTCCGGCATCGCCTTCGGCAGCGCGCTCTTCGGGAACGTGTCCACGCGCATCGTCGCCGGCTCGTCGTCCACAGCCGGCTGCGCTGCCTTCTGCATCCTCGGCACTGTCGGCATCACGTCCGTCGCGTCCCAGCGCGGGCGGATGTTGCTCGCGGACAGGCCGTCCGCGACGCGCTCGAGCTCTGCGGCGAACGTCCGCGCGGTGGCGAAGCGCTCGGCGGGCTCCTTCGCGAGCGCCTTCATCACGATCGCATCGAGCCCGGCCGGCAGCGCTTGCGTCGCGAACCGCGACGGCGGCTCCGGCACCTGGAACGCGTGCGCGCGCGTCAGCTCGAGCAGCGTCGTGATGTGATCGAAGGGCCCGCGCCCTGCGAGCAGCGTGTAGAGCACCATGCCCACGGCGTAGAGATCCGCGCGCCCGTCGACGGGCCGACCGCGCGCTTGTTCGGGCGAGAAGAAGCGCGGCGTGCCCATCGCGACGCCTTCGGCCGTGGGGAACGCGAGCGGCAGGGGCGTGTTGTCCCCCATCACGTTGATCACCTTGGCGACGCCGAAATCGAGCACCTTCACCAGGCGGCGCCCTCCGTCGGGCGCGTCGCACAGGAACAGGTTGTCGAGCTTCACGTCGCGATGCACGACGCCCGCGTCGTGCGCGGCGGCGAGGCCGGCGAGCGCCTGGCGCGTGACGTCGATCGCCTCGGCCACGGGAAAAAACAGCCGGTGCTCGAGCTCCTCGCGCAGGTCTCGCCCGTGGAGACGCTCCATCACGAGGAACGTCCGTCCTTCGGCCGTCTGCCCGAAGTCGGTCACCTGCACCAGGTTCGGGTGCGTGATCTTCGCGAGCGCTTGGGCCTCGATCCGCATCCGGTCCACGAAGTCGGGGCGGCTCGCGTGGCGCTCTTGCAGGAGCTTCACGACCACGCGTTTGCCGAGCGCGACGTGCTCGGCCTCCACCACGTCGCCCATGCCTCCGCGGCCGAGCGGCGCGAGGAAGCGGTACGGCGTCCCGTCGAGCAGCGTGGGTTTGTAGCCCTGGGGAGCGGCCGAAGGATCCGACGGGCCGATGGGGTTCTGGGCCGAGGTCACGGTCTCGGGGGATACTACTTCGTTCTTGTCCGCGCGGGTGGGGAGAGTCCGTGCTCGTTTTCTGATGGGGACGTCTAGGTCACGAGCGCCTGGACGAGCGCGGCGACGCCGAGCAGCGCGGCGAACGCGAGCCACACGAGCCCCGGTCCCCAGATCTGCGCGGACGCGTTTCGCCGCGCGCGCTGAGGATCACGCGGGTCGTAGAGCACGGGCACCTCCGCGCCGATGCGCGCTTCGTCGCCGGCTTTTTGCGTCCGCTCGACGACCTCGATGTCGAGCCCGTCCTCCGTCCGGAAGCGAAGCTTCAGCGATGGATCGTCGTCGTCCGGCTCGGGGGATGTGTTCGCGACGACGCGCGCCGTCGCGATCTTGCCCACGCGCACGAGCCGAGCGGCGCGCACGATCTCGACGAGACCTGCGAGCGCGGAGATCCCTGCGGCGAGGGAGATGCCGACGGGCGAGAACACGACGCGAGTTTAGCCGAGGTCTTTGATCACGGCCGCGGCGGCGTTGTGCCCCGCGGCGCCGATCACCGCGCCGGCCGGGTGCGCGCCTGCGCTCGCGAGATACAGGCCGGGGACGCCGAAGCGATACGGCATGCGTTCGTCGAAGCCGTAGCTGTTGTCCACGTGGTGGATGTGGCCGTACGTGATTCCGAAGTGTCGCTCGATTCCCTTCGGCGACAGCGCGAACGTGTCCTCCACGAGATCGCTCGTGCCGGGCGCGAAGCGATCGCAGATCGAGAGGAGCTGCTTCACGTAGCCCGGGAGCGCGTCGTCCCAGGAGCGTCCGCCTTCGAGCTCGTAGGGCACCCATTGCACGAAGAGCGCGGCGTTGTGGCGGCCCTCCGCGTCGCGCAGCGAGCCGTCGACGGCCGTGTGGATGTACCACTCCATCGACGGGAACTCCGGCAGGCGGCCCGCCATCGCGTCCGCGTGTGCTTTGCGCAGCGACGCGAGCACCTCGTGCTCGTCGGGCAGGAGGTGGATCGTCGCGCCGTACTGTCCACGATCCTCGGGCAAACACGTGAACGTCGGCAACGTCCGCAGCGCCATGTTCACCTTCATCGTCGTGCCCGGCCGCTGCACCTCGTCGAGGCGCTGCGAGAGCGCCGCCGGGAGACGATCCTTCCCGACGAGCCCGCGCGTCCGGTAAGGATCCGCGTTCGACACGACGACCTTCGTCGCGATTCGCGATCCGTCCTCCAGGAGCACGCCGCTCACCGCGCCGTCCGTCACCTCGATCGACGCGACCTTCACGCCTTCGCGGATCACCGCGCCCTCGGCGCGCGCCTTCGCTGCGAGCCTCTGCGACACCGTGCCCATGCCGCCTTCGACGACCATCCACGTCCCGTCGGCGCCGGGCAGGCGGCACATGTTGTGGATGAGGAAGTTCATGCCCGTGCCGGGCGAGTCGTAGCCGCCCGAGAGCCCGGAAAAACCGTCGGTCACGGCGTACATCGCCTTGATGAGATCACTGCGGAACCCGAAGCGATCGAGGTAGTCGCTCACCGGGCCGCGGCAGAGATCGACGAACGCCTTGCGCAGCGCGGGCCGCACGTACCGCTCGGCCGTCTGCTCCAGCGAGAGCGGCTCTTCGAGCCACGTCGGCGCGATGTCGTCGCGCATCGCCGACAGCTCCTCGTTCAGCGCGACGTTCGCGTTCCCGTCCGCTTCCGAGAAAAACGCCGTGATTTGCCGGCGCATCGACGCCGTGTCGGATCCGAAGAGCAGGGATCGTTGGCCCCTCGTCGGAAGGAAGTAGTGCGGATCACGCCGTATCATGGGCAGATCGACGCCGAGCTTGGCGACGAGCTCCGGCGGGATCAGGCCGAGCAGGTACGCGCCGGTCGAGATGCCGAGCTTCGGGGCGCGGGAAAACGGGAACTCGGTTTTCGTCGCACCGCCGAGGGTAGGTTTTTCTTCCAGGACCAGAACACGGAGGTTCTTCCGGGCGAGCAGGATGGCCGCCGCGAGGCCGTTGTGCCCGGCCCCCACGATCACGACGTCGGCGCGCTGTTCCATGGGGATCTCGTTAGCCCGCATGCTCCCGTTTGTCCACGCATCACCGGGCCGCGGAGCCCTGGATCCAGCCAGGGAAAACTATCTTACGCACAGCGTCGAAGCGTTCGCCGCCGTTTACCGGGGCTTCATGAAACCGTTAATGTCGCGCCATGGCAGGCGAACGCGACGACGAAGGCCAGGGCGAAGAAGAGACGAAGGACCCGGCCGAAGGCAAAGAGCCCAGCGAGACCGACGCTTCGGAAGGCACGAAGGACGGCGACGCGGGCGAGACGTCGGCGCAGGCATCGGCGCAGACCGACGCTACGGAAGGCGCGAAGGACGGCGACGCGGGCGAGACGTCGGCGCAGGCATCGGCGCAGGCATCGGCGCATGACGAAGGCGCAACGACGAGCGCGGAGCCGCCGCGCGCGGGCGCCGCGTGGGCGCTGCCGTTCGTGCGGATCGAGCGAGCGCTCACGTGGTTCGAAAGCCGCGTGCTCTTCCTTGTCCTGCTCGCGCTCGTGCTCTCGCTCGTCATCTGGATCTCGCTGCGCGGCCTGGCCTCGCCCGTGCAAGCGGACAACGCGGCCGGGACGGTGTTTCGTGGGCTGCTCGGCGCTGCGGTCCTCGGCGCGCTGGCGCGGTTCGGGACCACGCGTGCGAAGATCCACGACGAGACGAAGCGCGCCATCGTGACGATCGTCGCGATGGCCATCGGCGCCGCGATCGCCCCGGCGTGGCGCAAGGTCGGCGTCGATCACTTCGACGCGATCCTGAACTGGTTGCAGGAGGGCTCGGCGCTGACGCTCTTCGGTGGCCTGCGTGGCGTCGCCACGCGCCTCACGTTGCTCGCCGCGCTCATCGGCTCCTCCCTCGCCGCTGCGCGCTCCAAGCACATCAACATCGACGTTGTCCTGCGCTTCATGCCCCCGTTCCTGCGCAAGCCCGTGCATGTCCTCGGCGCGCTCGTGACCGCGACCGTCTGCTTCGCCGCGTCCTGGGGCTTCTTCGACTACATCTCGATCGAGGGCTTTGGCCAGCGCAATGACCTCTCCGCGTCCGCGAAGTTCGTCGGCGTCCGCGAGGGTTCGTCTCGGCACTTCTTCCTCTTGCGGAAGCAGATCGGCCTCGACCTGCGTGCCGCGCCCAGCGTCATCCTCAGCGGCGTCCGGTGGGACGATCCTTCACGGATGAACGGTCGGGCGTGGAACACGTGGCTCGACGAGTCGGGCTTCCGCGAGAAGTTCACGGCCGAAGAGGTCGAGCTGATGCGCGCGCCCAAGGGCAGCGAGGATGCGCCGCGCGTGCCGGTGGTCGTGCTCCCGAGTGAGAACGTCCGAGGTCTGCTCCTCACGGACATGAACCTCATGTGGACGTTCGGGCTCTTCGTCATCGGCCTGCGCGTGCTTTTGCGCGTGGTGCTCGTCATCGCGGGCCACGCCTCGGTCGAGCAGGACGCCGAGGAGCCAGACGAAGACACAGACGAGCCCCGCGGCCCCGTCGTCGAGGAGGGCGCCCGATGAAACTTTGGCTGATCCTCGTCGCGCTCCTTGCCGTCGTCGGCATGCCCATCTTCGCCGTGATGTGCGGCATCTCGATCCTGTCGTGGCTCGGCTCCACGAACAGCGAGCAGCAGTTCGTCCGGTTCATCGCGGCGAACGTGCTCGAGGAGAGGTTCTCGAGCACGCCTATCCTCGCCACGATCCCGCTCTTCACCTTCGTCGGCTACTTGATGGCCGAGTCGAAGACGCCCGATCGCATCGTCCGCGCCGCCTCGGCAGTGCTCGGTTGGATGCCGGGGGGCCTTGCGATCGTGTGCACCGTGGCGAGCGCGTTTTTCGCGACGCTCACGGGCGGCAGCGGCGTCACCATCGTCGCGATCGGCGGCCTGCTCTATCCGGCGCTTCGCCGGCAGGGGTATTCGGAGAAGTTCACGCTCGGCCTCGTCACGACGGCGGGGGCGATGGGCCTGCTCTTCTTCCCGAGCCCGCTCGTCATGATCTACGCCTTCATCGCGGGCGTGGACGTCACGCGCGCCTACAAGGCGACGTTGCCTCCGGGCCTGCTCTTGATGGTGCTGCTTTGCGGCTACGCGTTCTACGAGGGCAAGCGCTCGCGCATCCCGCGAGCGAAGTTTGACCTCAAAGAAGCAGGGGCCGCGATATGGCACGTGAAGTGGGAGCTCGCGACCCCGCTGCTCGTCGGCCTCGGCCTCGTGACGGGGCTCATGGAGCTCGATGAGAGCGCTGGCGCGGCCGCGCTCTACACGCTGATCATCGAGGTCTTCGTCTACAAGGATCTCAGCCTGCGCAAGGTCGTGAAGGTGGCGAAGGACGCGATGATGCTCTCCGGGGCGATCATCCTCATCCTCGCGATGGCCACGGCGATGACGAACTACATCATCCAGGCCGGCATCCCGCAGGCGATCCTGGAGTTCTTCATCGAGCGAGGCATGAACGCCGCGTGGCAGTTCATCCTGGTCTTGAACCTCTTCGTCTTCGTGCTCGCCATGTTGATGGAGCCGTTTGGCGCGCTGCTCGTGGCGATCCCGCTGCTCATCCCGCTCGCGGCGACGTTCCACATCAACCCGTTCCACCTCGCGGTCATGTTCTTGTTGAACCTCGAGATCGCGTACGTGACGCCGCCCATGGGGTTGAACCTCTTCATCGCGAGCTTCCGTTTCTCGCGCCCGATCGTCGACGTCTACCGCGTCGTCTTGCCCTTCGTCGCAGTGCTGACGATCGGCCTCGGCGTCGTGATCGTCATGCCATCCATGTCGAGCTTCACGATTGCGGGCGACGTCGCGAAGGCGCGGGCACAGGCTGCGCAGGACGGGGTTGCGCCGCGCGAGGCGTGGCTGCTCGAGTGCGTGCAGGAGGACACGAACAACCTCAAGCCCTGCTCCAAGGAAGACATCACGAAGTGGGGCCCGGATGGGCTTGGGATCGCGGCGAAGGAAGCCGAGAAGCCGAAGCCCACGGGTGACGTCGTGCCTGCGATGGACAGCGGCCCGGACGCGGGCGCGGGCAAGGACGAGATGGATGATCTCCTGAAGCAGATGCTCGGCGGCGGCGACGCAGACGCGGGAGCGCCCGACGCGGAGGCGCCGAAGGCTGCGGATCCGATGGACGATCTGCTGAAGGAGATGCTCGAAGCGGGGAAAGACGGCGGCTGATTTTTTTCAGCCGTCGCGCCCCCCCGGGGCTCCGCCCCGGTCCCCGCGGGGGGCTGTCCGCCCCCTCGACCCCGGACCAGCCAGGGGCTGGACCCAGGGTTGAAACACTGCGCGATGCGCATTGTTTCAAGCAGGCCGAGGAAGGAGCCGGGGGGGCCAGCAGAACCCGCAGCGCGGCGGTCTTGGTGGGGAACGCCGCGCCCGGTCCGTGCAGCCGGGGCGCGGGACGTGGGGACGCGCTTTGCGGAAGGGACAACGCCCGCGACAACGGCGAAACGGTCGTTCCCCTTTGTCGGAACGCGCCCACGCACGTGGCGAGACGTGTTCCCGGAACTCGGAACGTCCCCGGAAGTGGATCTCGGCGCGTTGCACGATGTTGGAAGAGCCTCGAGGGCAGCGTCGTGCTGCGTTCCGAGAAAGGGGAAGGCTCTCGGGGACGAGGCGGGGGGCACTCCGAAAAAGGGGAGCGACCTGGGAGACGGCTCCGCGCGTGTTCCAGAAACGCGGAACCGACCTCGATGCAGAGGCGAGGTCGATTCCGACAAAGGGGAATCGGTCGGGCAGCGAATCCGGGCGCGTTGCGAGGAGGTGGAGGCGGCGAAGGGCGCCCGGGGCTCTGCCCCGGACCCCGCGAGGGGCTGTCCGCCCCCTCGACCCCGGACCAGCGAGGCGCTGGACCCAAGCTCGATGACCTGCGCGGTGCGCAGTTCATCGAACAGGCCGGGTCAAGACTGGCAACGGCGTTGCCGACCAAGACCGCCGCGCTGCGGGTTCGACGGGCGCCCCGGCTCCTTCGTCGGCCTGCTTGAAAAACTGCGCACCGCGCAGTTTTTCAACCCGGGTCCAGCCCCTGGCTGGTCCGGGTCCAGGGGTGGACAACCCCTGGTCGGGGCCCGGGGTGAAACCCCGGCGCAACGCTTCAAAACCCACACTCGCGCATGCGTACCTTGCCGAGGTACCGCACGGCGCGGCGCTTCGCGACCACGTTTGCCAGGCGTTGCTCGGGGAGCACGTCGCCGGCTTCGACGACGGCGGTCAGCGCTTTTACGTAGCTGTCCTTGTCGCCCTTCAGGCAATGGTATTTCCCGGCGTACTGCACCTGCGTCAGGAGCATCTTGCCGCCGTGGATCGCGAGTGCTTGGTCGAAGTGCTTCTTCGCGTCGTCGAGCTCGGCCATCGCGGTGCGCGCGTGGTAGGCGCCGAGGATCGTGTGACCGTTGCCGTACATGAACTTGGGATCGAGCGCGACGGCGCGTTCCATCAGCGCGACGCCGATCCATAGATCGCCGACGGCGGCTGCGTCGTCTTTCAGGATGTTCGTCTTGCTGATCCAGGCGTAACCGGCCCAGAAGAGGGCGGGGGTGTCGCGCTCGGCGTCCGTGAACTGCGCGGTGTAGGCGCGCATCGCGTCGTCGTTCTTGCGCGCGGCCTCGAAGCCCGGGTGATAGATCTCGAGGAGCTGGATCCCGTACTGGAGGCCGCGGTCGTAGCCCGCGGCTGCGCGGTTTTTCAGGTACAGATAACGCGGACCTTCGAGACCTTCGGCGTCTTCGGCGTCTTCGAGCTCGTCCTCGATGAAGGCGAACGTGGCGCTCGTCCAGGTCTTGACGAGCGCGAAGAGCGCGTCCTCGTTGTCGGGGGCGAGGTAGTGCATGCCCTCGAACTGGCCGATGCCGTTGAACGCGACGACCTTCGCGATCTCGTAGTCGGTCAGCGTGTCGATCGCGGCCGAGGCTGTGGACGTGGCCTCGATCTGGCCTTCGAGGAACATCTTTTTGATGCACCCCGTGCTGGCGAGGGAGAGGGCGGAGAGCGCGAGGACGGAGAGGGTTTGGAGGGGACGCACGACGCGGATGGTACGTCGTCCTCCCGGCTCCGTTCAATCGAACTACCGCGGGAATGCCGCTGCGTTTCCCCCGTCGACCGTGATGACGCAGCCTGTCGTCGCCTCGGCTGTCGCGAGGTACAGGAAGGCTTGCGCCACGTCGGCTGCGGTGGTTTCGCGCCGGAGCAGGTTTGCCCGGAAATATTCATCCACGCCGACACCACGGGCGCGCGCGCGGGCTTCGAGCATGCCGCCGCCGAAGATGCCCGTGCGGATTCGATCGGCGTTCACGGCGTTCGCGCGGATGTTGTGGGGCGCGAGATCCACGGCGTACTGGCGTGTGAGCGCGATGAGGGCGGCCTTGGGGATGGCGTAGGGGCCGAAATCCGGGCCCTGGTTGAAGGCGCTCTTCGACGCGTTGAAGAGCAGGACGCCGCCTGCGCCTTGCTGGATCAGGATGTCGGCGGCGAACCGCGCCACGTTCTGGTGGCCGAGCAGGTTCACCTCCAGCGAGGCGCGCAGCGCGCTGTCGCCTTGTTCTCCGTGGATGGGCCCCTCGAAGGCCGTGCCTGCGTTCGAGACGACCACGTCGAGCCCGCCGAAGCGCAGCGTTGCCTTGCGGATCGCCGCGCGCACGTCGTCCTTCGAGGTCACGTCGCAGGGCAGCAGGAACACCCGATCGTCGTGGGCGTCGACGAGGGGCTTCGCGGCGCGGGCGAGGGCTGCCTCGTCTCGGTCCGTGAGCGTCACGTGTGCGCCCGCGGCGAGCAGCGCTTGGGCCGTGGCGAAGCCGATCCCGGAGGCCGCGCCCGTCACGAATGCGACGTGCCGATCGAGCGGCTTGCCCGGGCCTGCGCTCTTCTTCAGCTTCGCCTGCTCCAGGCTCCAGTACTCCACGTCGAAGATGTCGAGCTCGCTCGCGGGCTCGTAGCCTGCGTTTGCCGTGGCCTGCTCGATCACGCCCGTCGTGTGCTCGTAGATGTCGGCCACGATCTCGGCGTCCTTGCGCGTCTTGCCCACCGTGAACGCGCCGAGGCCCTCGATGAGCAGCACACGCGGCCACGGGTCGAGCTCGCGCCTGTCGCCGGGGCGCGCGGCCGCGCAGCGGCGGAAGTAGTCCTTGTAGTCCTCGGCGTAGGCCGTGATCGCGGCGTCGAGCGTGGCCTTCGTCTTGTTCCGATCCTCGGGCGAGAGCGGCGGCAGGAGCAGCGGCTTTGGCTTCGTGCGCAGCACGTGGTCGGGCGTGGCCGGGCCCTTCTGCGTGATCTCTTCGAGATCGTCGCGATCGCAGAACGAGACCATCTGCGGGCTCATGCGGAACGAGCAGAGCCAGCGCTCGCCGGAGGCGCGGGCGAGGGCGCCGCGGATCATCGGCGCGAGGCGCGCGCAGGCGTCGGGCGAGGGGCTCGAGATCGTGCGCCGCGAGATCGGCTTGGCCTCTTCGACCCAGCGCTCGGCGCGCGTCACGTTCGTGATCATGCGCTCGTAGCTCTCCATCGCGCTCTCGCCCCACGTGAAGATCCCGTGCTTGTCGAGGATCATCACGTTCGGCTCGCGGCCCGCGCGGGTGAGCGCGCGGAAGAGGTCCGCGACCTTCTTCGCCAGCGCGAAGCCGGGCATCACGTAGGGGATGAAGAGCACGCGGTCGCCGAAGACCTCGCGCACGAGCTGCTTCGAGCCCGGCTGATCGACGATGGCGAGCACCGCGTCGGCGTGCGTGTGGTCGATGTATTTGAAGGGCAGGTACGCGTGCAGCAGCGCTTCGACGGAAGGCGTCGGCGCGCTCGGATCGAGCATGTGCGAGCGCAGGAGCGAGACCATCTGCTCGTCGGTCATGCTCGGCAGCTCGCAGAGACGGCGGAGCTGCGCGAGCCGGCAGGCGGGGAAGCCCTCGGGCTCGATCGCGCCGAGATCCCAGCCGCTGCCTTTCACGTAGAGCACGTCGGTCGTGTCGCCGACGAGCTCGGTCACCCGCGTCTTGACGGACGTGTTGCCGCCGCCGTGCAAGACGAGGTCTGGCTCCTGGCCGAGCAGGCGCGATGTGTAGACGCGCAAGGCGAGATCCTCGCCCCAGCGAGGGCCATACGTCTCGACGAACTGGGCGGCGTCTGCGGCGCGGTACCGTGATTCCACGGCGCGTTCATACCACGGGAAAGAGGCGGGACGAACGAGGTCGGGTCGGGGGGAGCCGGGCCCGATCGAACGGACAAACCGCGGCGCGCCTCGGAAAGGGCGCGCCGCGGCGGGCTCCGTCAGTACCGGTAGTTCTCGGGCTTGAAGGGGCCCTCGACGGACACGCCGATGTAGTCGGCTTGGTCCTTCGTGAGCTGCGTCAGCTCGACGCCGAGCTTGGCGAGGTGCAGCGCGGCCACCTTCTCGTCGAGCTTCTTCGGCAGGAGGTGCACGCCGAGCGGATACTTCTCGGTCCAGAGCGCGATCTGGGCGAGGACCTGGTTCGAGAACGAGGTCGACATCACGAACGACGGGTGGCCCGTGGCGCAGCCGAGGTTCACGAGCCGGCCGCGGGCGAGCACGATGAGGCGCTTGCCGTCGGGGAAGACGAAATGGTCGACCTGCGGCTTGATGTTCTCCTCTTTGATCTCGGGGTTCGTCTCCAGCCAGGCGATCTGGATCTCGGAGTCGAAGTGGCCGATGTTGCAGAGGATCGCTTCGTCCTTCATCCGCAGCATGTGCTCGCCGCGGACGACGTCCTTGCAGCCCGTCGCGGTCACGAAGATGTCACCGACGTGCGCGACCGCGTCGAGCGTGCGCACCTCGTAGCCCTCCATCGCGGCCTGGAGCGCGCAGATCGGGTCGATCTCCGTCACGATCACGCGCGCGCCGAGCCCGCGCAGCGACTGCGCGCAGCCCTTGCCCACGTCGCCGTAGCCGCAGACGACCGCGACCTTGCCCGCGAACATCACGTCCGTCGCGCGCTTGATGCCGTCGCCGAGCGACTCGCGGCAGCCGTAGAGGTTGTCGAACTTCGACTTCGTGACGGAGTTGTTCACGTTGAACGAAGGCACGCGGAGCAGGCCCTTGCGGTGCATGTCGTAGAGCCGGTTCACGCCCGTCGTGGTCTCCTCGCTGATGCCGCGCACCGGATCCGCGCCTTCGAAGAGCTGCGGATACTTCTCGTGGACCATCGTCGTGAGGTCACCGCCGTCGTCGAGGATCATGTTCGGGCCTTTGCCGCCCTCGAACGCGAAGAGCTGCTGCTCGATGCACCAGTCGTACTCTTCGAGCGTCTCGCCCTTCCAGGCGTAGACGGGCACGCCCGTCGCCGCGATCGCCGCGGCCGCGTGATCCTGCGTCGAGTAGATGTTGCAGCTCGTCCAGGTCACCTCGGCGCCGAGCTCGCGCAAGGTCTCGATCAGGACCGCGGTCTGGATGGTCATGTGCAGGCAGCCTGCGATGCGGGCGCCGGCGAGGGGCTTCTGCTTGCCGTACTCGGCGCGCAGCGCCATGAGGCCGGGCATCTCCTTCTCGGCGATGCGGATCTCCTTGCGGCCCCAGTCGGCGAGGCTGAGATCGGCGACCTTGAAGCGGGGTTTTTCGCTCATCGTGTCCTCTTGCTGTTCTCGGCGGTCCCTTGCGTTTCCTCGCTGTGCCGACCGACCAGTAGCTGCCAGACGAGGTGCCTGTCCGGGCCGTCCCCCTGCCAGGCGCGGGGGAGACGGCGAATCGTCACGTCCACGAGACCCGCATCGACGGCCATCCGCCGCAGCGTCTCGGGATCGAAGCCTTGCCAGAGATCGGCCTCCTGCTCGCAGAGGGCCTGATCGTCGTGCGCCTCGTAGTCGAGGACGCAGACCGCGCCGCCGCTCGGCCGCGCGAGGTGCATGAGCGCGGCCATCGCGCGCGCGGGCTTGGGCGCGTGGTGCAGGACGCGCGCGGCGAAGACCACGTCCGCGCCGCCGGCTTCACCGGCCCGCGACACGACCCGCGCGCGCAGATCGGGCGCGTCGTACTCGCCCTGCACGAGCTCCACGTTCGTGAGCTCGCGCCGCCGGATGCGCTCCTCTGCGAGCGCGAGCTGCGCTTCGGCGCGATCCACCGCGATGACGTGCGCGAAGAGCGGCGAGAGCACTTCGAGCAGCGCGCCGTCGCCCGTGCCCACGTCGACCGCGAGCGCGCGATGCGGCAGGAGCGGCGCGAGCGCGGTGAGATACGCGCCGAGCTCGAGCGGCGGCCCCGGCCGGAGCGGCCTGCCTGCGCGCGCGAAAAACTCGCGGGTCGCGGCGTCGCGCCCGGCGATCACCTCGCCGATCCGCTCCATCGTCCCGTCGGCCTCGCAGGCCGCGGTCCCGGCCCGCACGGCGTCGGCCACGACCGGATCCGTCGCGGCTCCCGGCGAGAGCCGGAGCAGCGTCCACGTGCCTTGCTTGCGCGCGAGGAGAAGCCCTGCGTCCCGGAGCGCCGCTGCGTGGCGCGAGATCTTCGGCTGGCCTTCCCGGAGCAGCTCCGACAGCTCCCCGACGCCGAGCTCCTCGGCCGCCGCCAGCGCGAGCAGCCGCGGGCGCACCGGATCCGCGAGGAGCCGGTAGAGCTCCCACCGGCTTGCGGCGTCTGAAGGCAGACGCCCGCTCGGGCCCGTCGGGTCGTGCATCACGTTTCTTGCTATATGCGTTCATGCGCATGCATGCAAGAAGGTTCTGTCCCGGCCTCCTGCTTCGTGAATCACTTCAATAACAAGGCCCGTATCCGCCCCTGTCGCGCCTCCGTTTGGGTGCGTTATCCCCCAAATCCTTTGACGGCCCGCTCCATCCGCCCCTCTTCCGCGCGGCTGAGCAGGCCCACTGCGACCGTGCTAATCCGTTCGGGACGGAACACGCGCTGCGCGGCATCCCGCACGTCGGCGATCGTGACGGTTGCGAGCTCCTCGTGCCGGGCCATCGGCGTCCGCGCGATGCTCGCGAAGGCGGCGAGGCCGTAGAAGCTCGCCATGCCGTCGGCGTCGTCGAGCATCGCCTCGACGGACCAGAGGTGACGGTTCTTCGCTTTGTCGAGCTCCTCGGGCGTCGGCCCGTGCGACGCGAGCTCGTGGACAAGGGCAAAAATCTCCTTCAGCACCACGGTCGCGCGCTCGTGCGCCGCGCCCGCGGCGATGTCGACGACGCCGTCGTCCTCGTACGCCTCGAACATGCCCGAGACGTCGTAACAGAGGCCGAGCCGGTCACAGATGCGCTCGTAGAGGCGCGTCGACATGCCGTCGTCGAGCACGCGCAGGAGCATCTCCACGCTCGGCTCGAGCTTGTCTTTTTCGCTCACCGCGCGGAACGCGACGCGCAGCTCCGTCTGGCTCGATTGGTTCTCGACGAACGAGAAGCGCGGCTTCTTCTGGCCGTTCGGCGGCGGGGCCGCGCTGATGCGGCTTCCCTTGGGCATGCTGGCGAAGGCGCGCTCGGCCGCCTTGATCACGCGATCCGGATCGAGGTTGCCCGAGAGGCAGAGGACCGCGTTCGACGTCGTGTAGTGACGTGCGTGGTGCGCGCGCAGCATCGCGTCGTCGAAGACCGCGAGCGTGTCGAGGCCGCCCGTGATCGTGTAGCCGAGTGGGTGATCCTGGTACATCAAGGCGCGCGCGAGGTTGTCGGCGTCGATGATCCGACCATCGTCGTCGAGATCCTCGAGGATCTCCTCGCGCACGATCCCGCGCTCGATTTCGAGATCGGAGAAGCGCGGCTCCGTCGTCACCTCACCGAGCAGGGAGATCACCTGCTCGAAGTTCCGTGGCGGCACGGAGATGCTCATCACGCCGTGATCCACGTACGTCGCGGCGTAGAGCGTTCCGCCGAGCCGCTCGAACGCGAGGGCCTGGGCGTGGGCCGAGGGGAGATCTTTCGTCCCCCGGAAGACCATGTGCTCCAGGAAGTGCGAGATCCCGTTCGTCTTGGAGGTTTCGAAGCGGGATCCCGTGCGCAGGAAGAGCGCCGCGACCGCGCGGTGCACGCTCGGCTGCGGGACGATGACGAGAGGAAGTCCGTTCGGGAGGACGAGGTCGTGGTGGAGCAGCATCCGCCCTCACGAATGATGCATTCAGAGCCGTTCCGCTACTCGCCCAGGTCCTCGCCGCCTTCCTTGGGCGGCTTCGCTTCCGTCGTGAACTCCGCGCCGCCGAACTTGATCTCCGTTCCGAGCGTGTTGCGCAGGCGCGAGATGTAGGCAACGAGCGCGTCTTCCTGCTTCTCCTCGCGGAACTGGGCCATGAACATCGCGCGGTCCTTCTCCCACTCCTCCTTCGAGGCGGGCTTTTTCTCCTTCAGGACCATCACGGCGTAGCCGTTGAAGAGCTGGACGATCTCGTCCGCGGCATCACCCGGCTTCTCCAGCTTGAAGGCCTGCGTCGCGGCGTTCGAGCCCGGCATCATGCCGGGGATCGGGCTGCCCGAGGCGTTGAAGGGGAGGCTCGACTCCACGATGGGGCGCTGCGGGTGCTTGCGCACGGGCGACTCGGCCGCGGCCTCGTCCTTCGCCTCGTCCTTCTTGTCGCCTTTTTTCTCGTCCTTCTTCGCCTTGTCGTCCTTCTTCTCGTCCTTCTTGGCGAGCTTCGCCTCAAGCTCGGAGAGGTAGGTCTCGACGGCCTGGTCGAGTGTCTTGCCGCCCTTCACCGCGGCGAGGATCGTCTTCGCGGCCTCGGCCGTCAGGCGCTCGGTCTCGAATTTGAGGTAGAGGTCCTCGTCGACCTCGGCGCGGCCCACGGCCTCGGCTTCGAGGTCCTTCGCGACCTTGTCGACGAGCACGAGGTGATAGCCGAACTCGCTCTCGACGATGTCCGTCACCTTGCCGGGCTCGGCCTTGAGCATCGCGTCCTCGAAGGGCTTGACCATCTTGCCCTTCGTCACGCAGCCGAGCAGGCCGCCGCGCTCAGCGCTGCCGTCCTCGCTCATCGCGCGCGCCACGTCCGCAAAACGCTCGCCCTTGTCGAGCCGCGCCTTCGCCTGCTCGATCTTCTCCTTGGCCTTCGCCTTCGCGTCCGCGGGGTCGGCGTTGTCCTGATCGATCTTCGCGAGGATGTGGCGGGTCACGCGACACTCGGGCAGGTACGAGGACTTGCGCGAGTTCCACGTGCGCTCCTCCTCCTCCTTGTTCAGCGCGACCCACGCGTCGATCGCCTTCTGCGACTTGTCGGCCACGAGATCCGCGAAGAAGCGTTTGTCGAGGCGGACGTAGGAGACGGAGGCCGTCGACTTGTCCTGGTTGTACCGCGCGAACGCCTCCGCCTCGCCCACGACCGCGCGCGAGCGCACGAGCTCACGCATGCGCGCCGCGACGATCTCTTCCTTCTGGTACTCGCGGAACTCCTGCGGGCTCATCTTGGCGACCATACGGACCTCGCGCTCATATGCTTTGAGGTCGAACTTTCCGGTCTGCCGATTCTTGACGTTCAGGTAGCGGATCATCGGGCCGCCGAGGTTCATGTACGCGGCGCCGCGCGGATCGACCACGCGGCCGTCGGGCATCATGACGGGCGCGAGCGGCATCGAGACGTGCATCCGGCCCGAGGTGAGCTCGGCGTTGAGCTCGTCCTCCGAGATCGTGATCCCGAGCCGCTTCGCGTCCTCGTTGAGGAGCTGTCGCTCGACCAGGCCTTCGGCCG
Source organism: Polyangium sorediatum (assembly GCF_029946465.1). Classification (NCBI taxonomy): domain Bacteria; kingdom Pseudomonadati; phylum Myxococcota; order Polyangiales; family Polyangiaceae; genus Polyangium; species Polyangium sorediatum. The sequence continues at coordinate 59,940 of NZ_JARZHI010000045.1, read as the reverse complement.
TGATCTTGCGGAGGTTGCGCTGCCGCATCCACTCCTGGTCGGCGCCGCGCGGGGCGAGCATGCGATACGAGGCCCAGAAATGGCCCGACGAGATGCAGGTCCCGCGGATCTCCACGGCGCACCTCGCAGACTCGACCATCTGCTGCCCTGCGTTCGGCCGGAACTGGACGATGAAGACGAGGGCGATGGCGATGACGGCGAAGCCGCCCAGGATGCTTGTCAACTTGTTCACGTGCTCGAGCTCCGCATCCGGCGTGGCGAGGGTCAGAAGCCTCGCAGGGGATCAACCGAGGCCCCGGCATAGCACGACTTCAAGAGGGAGGCGCTGGGGGAGAAGGCTTCCTTTGCCCGCGTCGAACGGCTCGACCGCCCGGCGCGTGATGAGTAAGCTCCGGGTCCCATGGCCACACCGAAAAACATGCTGCCGGATTGCGGGCTCTACCTGACGTCGCAGCCGCTTCCGGGCAACGAGCAGAAGGTCCCTGCCAACACGATCGTGTATTTCCACAATCACTCGGACAGCGGCCTTCCTCAGGTCATCGCGCCCGACCACAACATCCACAACCGCTGGCATTTCCACGGCCCGGGCATCGAGTTCCGCGGGCTGAACTGGGCGGGCACGTTGAAGAAGCTCACGCCCGAAGGGTTTTACACGCTGCGCCGCGAGCTCACCTTCGAAGGCGGCTCCTGGCCGAAGGGCGCGATCGTCCAGCTCGGCTACACCCGCGAGGGCGACCCGATCCTGTTCATCGGCCGTGTCCGATCGCGCCTCGACGAGAACGACCTCTTCTTCTCGGACAAAGGCCTCAAGCTGAAGCGTGATCAGCTCAACGTCCTCGAGCCGGCCCCCGTGTTCCAGGAGCCCGACGACGGCTCGAGCGGCCACGCCCCGAACGCCACGCATTGAGCCTCGGGCGGACCCAACCGGAAAAGCCGTACGTCGGCTGACAACACGAGGCTCGCTGCTACGCTCCCGAGCCTCGTGAAACGCCGCTCTTTGACGCCGACCACGTGCGCTCCTCCCACCATGGCCAAGCTCGGGCGTCGCGCCTCGACGCGCCGCCCGTTCACCGAACGGGTCGTGTTTCGTCGCGGAGAGCGGGAGGTGCACGGCTTCGCGCTCAACATCAGCCTGGGTGGGTTGCGCGCGATCCTCGATGAGCCAGTGGGGCTCGGCGACTGCTTCGAGGTGAGCCTTGGCGAAGAGGGCTCGCGATCGGGGCGGGTCGTCTGGATCCAGGAGGAGCTCGGCGGCGCGATTGTGGGCCTTGCGTTCCTCGACGTGGCAACCGCGGCGCGCGAGGCCGAGCCGCCTCTTGACGTTTCTCCACGAAGTTGCGAGCCTTGGGCCCGGTCCAAATAATCTGGGGGGCCCGGAACGATCGGACGATGCCGACGCCGGCCGAAGTCAAAAAAGCTTTGATCGCCGCAGGGTTCGAGGTGTACCGCACGCGCGGTGACGTCGTGCACGTCGCCGAGCGCGCGCGGGAGAACCTCATCATGGACTCGGGCGTGCGTGTGCACGCGACCGAGGTCGCGGTGAGCCTCGTGCTGCGCGCGCAGCGCACCGATTTCCCGCACGACCCGGACGACGACATGTTCGAGCGCGCGCGCGGGCTCGGCGTCGCCGCGCGGGAACGCGGGTATCTCGAGGTCGGGACGCAGGTCACGCGCCTGCCGGATCCGAGCGACGAAGAACGCACGCTCGATAGCTGGTTCGAGGTCTCCTTCGAGAAGCGCGTGGCGGGGCTCGACGAGGCGATGGCCGAGGTCGGCTTCGCGCTCTCGCTCGAGAAGGCGGCGTCGCGGTCGTCGTGAGCGACGACGACGACGACGTCGAGGCCGACGAAGGGCAAGAAGAGCCAGCGAGGGAAGGGCGTTCGCGTCGGCTCCTCGGGCCGAGCGGGCCGCTCGCGCGGGCGTTCGAGGGCTACGAGGATCGCGAGGGGCAGCTCGCGATGGCCGACGCGGTGGAGCGCGCGCTCGACGAGGATCGCGTGCTGCTCTGCGAGGCGGGCACGGGCACGGGCAAGACGCTCGCGTACCTCGTCCCGGCGATCCTGAGCGGGCGCAAGGTCGTGATCTCCACGGCGACGAAGGCGCTCGAAGAGCAGATTTTTGCGAAGGATCTGCCGCTCGTGGCCGAGTACCTCGGTCTGCGCGTGTCGGCCGCGCTCGTGAAGGGGCTCGGGAACTACCTCTGCCTGCGGCGCCTCGACGAGCTGCGGACGAGCCCCGAGGCGAACCACGACGCGGGCGTGATGCGCTCGCTGCCGGTCGTGGAGGCGTGGGCGCGCGAGACCGAGGTTGGTGATCTCTCGGAGCTCGTGACGCTCGCCGAGTCGGATCCGATCCGGCGCGAGGTGTGCTCGTCGAGCGAGACGCGCATCGGATCGGCGTGCCCGTTTTTCGAAAAATGCTTCGTCACGCGCATGAAACGCGAGGCCGAAGAGGCGCGCGTGCTCGTGGTGAACCATCACCTCTTCTTCGCGGATCTCTCGCTCAAGCTCGGCCGCGGCAACGTCCCCGGTGCGGGCGCGTTGCCCCCGTACGACGCGGTGATCTTCGACGAAGCGCACGAGCTCGAGGACATCGCGACCGAGTTTTTTGGGACGCGCATCTCGGGATCGCGCGTCGACTCGATGCTGCGGGACGCCGATCGCGCCTTCATCGCGAGCGGGCTCGCCGATCGGATCCTCGGGCGAGGGGAGGGGACCGCGATCGTGGCGATCGTGCGCGAGGCAGCGGATCGATTTTTCGCGGCGGTCGCGCGGGTCGCCGGCGAGGCTGCGCGCGAGGGGCGCGTGGAGCTCAAGCGCGAGGTGTGGGCGGGCGAGCTCGTGGATGCGTATCACCACTTCGACGAGGCGCTCGAAGCGCTCGCGGGGTACGCGTCGGCGCACGCGATCACGGAGGCGGTCGCGCTCGTCGGCACGCGGGCGGAGACGCTGCGCGCGGACGCGGCGAAGATCGTGGATGGCAAGTCGAACCAGGTGACGTGGGTCGAGGTGCGCGCGCGCTCCGTGTCGGTGGGCGCGTCGGCTGTGGACGTCGGCTGGTTGTTTCGCGAAGGCGTCTTCGAGCGGATCGGCGGCGTGGTGCTGACGAGCGCGACGATGACCGCAAAAGCAGGGGATTTCAGGTTTTTGCGCACGCGCCTCGGCCTCGACGAGCGCGTCACGGTGCCGGTCGACGAGCTCGTCGTGCCGTCGCCGTTCGACTACGCGTCGCGCGCGCTGCTCTACACGCCGCGGGATCTGCCGGAGGCTTCGGAGCCTGCGTTCCTCGCGGCGTCGGCGGACCGGATCGTGGAGCTCGTCGACATCGTGGGCGGCGGCGCGTTCGTTCTTTGCACCTCCAACCGTTCCATGGTCGCGCTCGGCCGCGCGCTCGCGGGCCGGGTGCCGGGGCCGCTCATGGTGCAGGGGCAGGCGCCGAAGCGGATGCTGCTCTCGAAGTTCCGCGCCGCGCACCACGCGGTCCTCGTGGCCACGATGAGCTTCTGGGAGGGCGTGGACGTGCCGGGGGATGCGCTTCGGCTCGTGGTGATCGACAAGATTCCGTTCGCCGTGCCCACGGATCCCGTGGTCGTCGCGCGATCGCAGGCGATCGAGCAGGCGGGGCACTCCCCGTTCGCGACGTACACCGTGCCGCAGGCGGCGATCACGCTGAAGCAAGGGTTCGGCCGGTTGATACGGACGCGGCAGGATCGGGGGATCGTGGCGATCCTCGATCGACGGGTGCGGACGCGTGGCTACGGCGCGCTCTTGCTCGACGGATTACCGCCGGCCGCGCGCACCGAGCGCATCGACGAGGTGAAGGCTTTTTGGGCGAGGATCCTGGCGGAGGATTCTGCCTAGAACGCGGTGAACGTGCGGTGCCCGAGCGTGACGCCGAGCGAGGAGACGCCCGCCGCCACGTTGGTGAAGCGCACGTGGCTCCAGTTGTTCGGCGCGGGGATCTCGAAGCCGTTCAAGGCGTAGATCGAGCTCTTCTCCCAGCGGATGAGGCTGAAGTCGTCGATGAAGATGCGCGCCTCGCCCGTCGCCGGGGGCGAGGTCCTGAAGTAGAAGCGCGCGCTCGTCGCGTTCGAGGCGGCCGTGACGTTCACGATGAACTGCGTCCAGCCGTATGTGCTCGCGCTCTTCGTGTACGAGTCGGTGGTGCTCAGCGTTGTGCCGCTGTCGCTGTACATGCGCGTCGTGAGCGTGAAGGGGCCCGCGTTGTCGCCGCGGATCCAGCCCGTGATCGTGAGCTTCGAGCCGCCGGGGAAGGACACGCGGTTGTTGTTGTAGACCGTGATCTCCGTCGAGTTCGACGCGTTCCGCAGCATCACGAGCGCGCCCATGCCGCTGCGCACGACGCTGTTCTCCACGTAGCGGACCGTGCTCTGGTCCCACGCCGCGCCCTCGCTGAAATCGCCGTCGACGTCGAGATCCTCGAAGTCCCCGTTGATGAGCAGCTCGCGGCCCCACTCGACCGTCGCGCTCGCGCTCGACTTCACGTACGAGAGCGAGTCCGAAGGCGCGTTCCGCGCAAACGCGATGGGCCCGGTCGTCTGGCTCGTGACGGCCGCGTTGAGCGATTGGTTCGTCGTCGACGTCGTGTACTGCGAGGTCGATCGGAGCGCGACGATGCGGTGCCCCGTGGGGAACACGACGGCGCCGGAGAGCCCGTCCGCGATGTTCTGGCCGGCCGGGCTCTTCGGCAGGTGCGTCGAGAGGTGCCCGAAATGCCGCCCCATACGCGCGAGACCGTCGCCCGCGACGAGCTTCGGCACGTAGCCCTCGATGCTGATCGGGATCAGATCCAGCCGCGCGACGTCGAAGCCGCCGCCCGCGAGCACGTCGACGTCCGCGATCGCGAGGATCGACTGGAAGGTCTCGTGGACGTCCTGATCGAAGACGAAGTTGCCGAGGGACATCAGCACGAAGCGCGGCGTCCCGCCCACGTTCACGAGGCCGATGCCCTGCGCGGTGTGCGTGTGGTGGGCGACGACCATCCCGGCGCCCCGGTTCGCGAGCGAGATGAACTTCGAGCGCATCGAGTTCGAGGGGAACTCGCTGTACTCCACGCCGCCGTGGATCATGGGGATCGCGAAGCGCTCGGGCGTCTCGTCGTCGATGAACGCGTTCATGTTCGCGCTCGACGCCTCGAGCGCGCCCGCCTTGTCCGGATCACGGGCGACGAGCAGGTAGTCGAGATCCGACGAGCCGTCGGAGACGAGCTCGCTGAAGCCGAGCAGCGAGAGCGGCACGCTGTTCAGCGTGCGGAAGATCGTGGTGCCCTCGGCGTTCGTATCGTTCGAGCCCACGCCGCACCAGTCGAGCCCCGCGTTCGAGACGTGGAGCATCGAGTCGGTCACGCCCGTCGTGAGGTAGTCGAAGATGTGGTTGTTCGCGAGGTCGACGCCGTCGATGCCCGCGTACGTGATGCCCGCGAGCGTCTCGGGGTACGAGAAGAACGTGTAGTCCTTGTACGGATGCGGCGTGCTCGTGTCCGAGGTGATCGGGGACTCGAGGTTCACGATCGTGTAGTCCGCCGAGGAGAGGGCGTCGCGCACGTAGGAGAAGATCGCCTGCGCGTCGGCGGCGCGCGTCGCAGGGCGGATGAGGTCGCCCGCCTCGCCTTCGATGCCGTCGGCGTCGAGGTCGGTGAAGCGACGGCCGAGCATGGTGTCGCCGCCGAAGATCAGGCGCACGCGGCCCGCCTTCGTCGGGTTCATGGAGATCGTGCCCGTGCTCGTGATCGTCTCGCTCGTCGGCCGGTGCAGGTCGACGGGGATGATCTCGCTGTAGTGGCCGGAGGCAGTGATCTTGAGCAGCACGTTCCGGCGCTTGAGGCCCGTGATCGTGAAGCCGCCGGACGCGTTCGTGGTCGCCGTCTTGCCCGCGTTCGTCACGCCGTCGCCCCAGGCGAGGACGGTCACCGTGGCGCCCGTGAGGGCCTGGCCCGCGCGGTTCTTGATCGTGCCGCTCAGGCTGATGGTGGTCTGCGCGTACGTCGTGTCGAACGTCGCTTCGCTCGTGTCGAACTGGTAGGGCTGCGCGTGCGCGACCGTCGGCGCGAAGGCGCTCGTGATGCCGAGGCACACGAGCCCAGCCCGAAGGTGTTTCCCAGTGATGTGGGTCTCCGCCATGGTCCTCCGTCCCGTCCTTGAGGGGTCGACAGGGGACCAGAGAGCGCTCACGAGGAGGGAAAGGCCAGGTTCGACGCGAGCGCTCGCGGGCCCCGATAGCAAATTTCAGTGTTTTCCGGGTGGACCGAGCCCGTCAATCGTTGCCGGCGAGAACTCTCGTTCAGGGGGCGCCCACGCTACGGCCGCACGCGAAAAGGCGTCCGTCCGCGCAACGCGGTAGGAATTTTGTGGACGTGCTTCGAGGAGGAGGGACGGAGCTCAGGCGCGGAGCGTGGCGCCGAAGCGGGCGTGGACGGTCTCGAGGACGGACTTGTGTCGCCGGTCGACCTCCTCGTCCGTGAGGGTGCGCGCCTTCTCGGGATCGGTCGCGGCACGCGGGTCGCGGTAGACGACGTGGAAGGCGAGGGAGCGATGGCCCGCGGGGATGCTACCGCCGCGGAAGAGGTCGAAGACCTCCACGGACTCGCAGAGCTCGCCGCCGGCCTCGCGGATGGCCGTGCCGACCGCGCCCGCCTCGACCTCGTCCGAGACGACGAGTGCGACGTCGCGCGTCGCGGCGGGCAGCGTCGGGATCGGGCGGTACTGCGGCCGCGCCGCGCCGACCTCGCCGAGGGCGCGGAGATCGAGCTCCACGAGGACCGCGGAGCCATCGAGGTCGAGCTTGTCGACGACGTCGGGGTGCAGGACGCCGAACGCGCCGACGACACGCCCCTTCACGAGGATCTGCCCCGCCGCGCGCGGGTGCAGGTACGGCGCGCGCGTCGCCTCGGGCTGGTGCGCGACGTCGGCCTTTTCGTGGGTGACGCGCTCGACGATCTCGAGGGCCACGCCCTTTGCGTCGTACACGTCGACCTCGACCGGCTTTTGCAGCGGCGAGCGGCGGTAGCCGGCGAGCACCGCGGCGAACGAGGGGACCTCGTCGGCGAGCGGCGCGCGCGTGGGATCGGCGAGGAAACGTGAACCGACCGTGAAGATCCGGACGTCGGGGACGCCGTGCCTGCGGGCGCGCCGCACGGCTTCGAGCAGGCCCGGGAGCAGCGACGTGCGCATCACGGAGCGATCCTGCGTGAGCGGGTTCAAGAGGCGGAACGGCGCCGGCGGCAGGCCGAGCGCTTCGATCTCCTCGGCCGAGACGAAGCCGTACGTGATCGCCTCCGAGAGCCCCACGGAGACGGCCGCGCCGCGCACGCGGAGCGAGAGATCAAACGTGTGGCGCGGAGGCTGCGGCCGCAGGGCCGGGAGCACCGTGGGCACGGTGCCGAGGCCACGCACGCGGACGACCTCCTCGACGAGGTCCGCCTCGCCGGCGATGTCGGGCCGGTGCGAGGGCGGGATGACGTCGGCGTACGCTTGTTCGCCTTCGCCGTGCGTGCCGCGGACCTCGAACCCGAGGCGCGTCAGGATGTCGGTCGCCTCGGGGAGCGGGACGTCCGTGCCGAGCAGCGCGTTCATGCGCGCGGCGCGCAGGCGCACGGGCTCGCGGGCCGGGATCTTCGCGCCGGCGAGGATCGGCTCGCGGGCCGCTGCGCCACCCGCGAGCTCCGTGAGCCGCGTGGTCGCGTAGGCGAGCGCGTCTTCGAGCGAGCCGTGATCGACGCCACGCTCGAAGCGGTGGCTCGACTCGGTATGCATGCCGTGCCTGCGCGCGGTGCGCCGCACGCCGCGCGGCGCGAAGTAGGCGCATTCGAGGAGCACGCGCGTGGTGTTCGCGTGGATTTCGCTGTTCGCGCCGCCCATGATGCCCGCGAGCGCGGTCGGCCCCTCGGCGTCTGCGATGACGAGATCATCCGCGTCGAGCTTGCGATTTTCGCCGTCGAGCGTCTTCAAGGGCTCGCCCGGCGTGGCGCGGCGCACGAGGATCTGGCTGCCGCGCACGTCGTTCAGATCAAACGCGTGCATCGGCTGCCCGTACTCGAGCAGCACGAGGTTCGTCACGTCGACGACGTTCGAGATCGAACGAACGCCGAGGCTCTCCAGCCGGTAGCGCAGCCACGTGGGCGAGGGGCCGATCGTCACGCCGAGCACGAGGCCCGCGCCGTACTGCGGGCAACGCTCGGTGTCGTCGATCCGCACGGACACGTGGCGCGACACGGTCTCGCCCTCGGCGAAACGCGCGGGCGCCTTCGGCGTGGGCTTTTTCCACGGCAGGTTGAAGAGCGCCGCGATCTCGCGCGCGAGGCCGATGTGGCCGAGCGCGTCCGGACGGTTGGGGGTCAAACCAAGGTGGAGGATGTAGTCGTGCACCTCGGGCATGGCCTCGCGGAGCGGCGTGCCCGGCGCGGCGAGGCCCTTCGGCAGGATCAGGATCCCCGCGTCCTCGTCCTTGCTCGCGACCGCGGAGAGACCAAGCTCGCGCTCGGAGCAGAGCATGCCCTCGCTGATGACGCCGCCGATCTCGCGCGGCGTGAGCGTCATGTTCACGGCCGGCAGGTGCGCGCCGAGGGGCGCGAACGCCACGAGGCCGCCCGGCTCGGGCACGTTCGGCGCGCCGCAGACGATACGTTGCTGGGGGTTCGGGGGCGCAGCTCCGCTTGTCGGAGCGGAGCCCCCGAGCGTCGACGAAACGCCGCGATTGATTGTGACGAGCTTAAGCTTCGCCCGCGACGGGTGCGGCTCGTAGGCCTTCACCTCGGCCACGACGAGTGTCTTCGTGCCCTCGCCGAACTCGGTGATCGCCTCGACCTCGATCCCGGCGTGCGTCAGTCGCCGCCCGATCTCTTCGGGCGAAGCATCGAGACCGGGGATGAGCTCGCGAATCCAGCGGTAAGAGGCCTTCATGACCCCTGCGGCCTAAAACGCATGAAACGTCCGGTCAAGCTTTCTCGACCGGGGCCACAAAACGGCGAAGGCTCCCTCTTGCGAAGGAGCCTTCGTGTGTCCGGGACCTACCGGGCTCGGGTCATTCGAGCTCGGGGGGCGCGTCGTGGCCGTGGCCGTCGTCCGCGCCGTGCTCGTCCTTCTTTTCGTCCTTCTTCTTGTCGTCGGACTTCTCGAACTTGGCGCGATCCGCCGTGGCCCAGTCGCCCGACCACGACGAGATCACGTAGACCGTGCCGTCCCCGCCCTCTTTCTGGGCGAAGCGGCTCGATCCCTTGCTCGTCTTGCCGACCTTGACCGTGATGTCGCCGGCGTTGTCCTTGAGCTTGATCTGGACCACGCCGCCGTTCGTCTCGGCCGCGTCGACCCCGGCGTCCGATTTCTCGTCACCGAAATCCTCGGCGGTCAGGGACTTGTAGGCGCGCAGCATGTCCTTGACCTTGGCCTCGTCGAACTTCTCCCACTTCTTCTCGGGCTTCTCGAGCTTCTTGTCCTTGTCGCGCTTCGCGTACGAGCCCGCCCACTTCTCGTCGTTCTTCGAGAAGCTGAACTGGCCGTTCGCGTTGGTCACGGACACCTGGATCACGTTCGCGTCCTCGAACTTGAGGATCGACGTCTCGCGCCAGTTCTTGACCTCACGCGTGTAGAGGAAGTTCGAATAGCCGCCGACCACCCACACGCCGTCCTTGCCGCCGACGCGCGCGAGCTGGCCACGAGAGCCGCTCTTGCCGAAGTAGGCGTCGAAGATCTTGCCGTCGCCCTTGTAGGCGAGGACATGGACGCCCTTCTCGTCGTCGAGCTCGTACTGCTTGTAGGTGCCCGTGCCGCGGTCGATGCTCTCCTTGACCTTGATGTCCTTCAAGTTGTCGAGGAGCGACCGCACGTTCGACGCGTTCGCCTTGGCGGACACGGGAGCCACGAGCTCCCATGCGTCGCCCTTCTTCTCCAGCGTGACGCTCGATTTGTCGGCGTTCTTGATCTCGATCTTGGTGATCGCCTCGACGTCGTCCTTCGCGGGCGCGAGCGCCGGGAAGTCGGCCGTCGCCGCGGTCGCGGAGTGGGCCGACATCTCCTTCTGCTTCGTCTGCCGCGTGGCGTAGAGGCCGCCGCCGAGGGCCGCGAGGACGCCGATCGCCACGTAGATCTTGTACTCGGTCTTCATGGGTGTCCTTCGTCTTCGTCGTCAGTCGAGTCGGATGGATTCCCGCGCGTTCTCACGCCGCCACCAGCGGAAGAGGCCGAACGCAGCGAAGAGCAAGGGGCCGAAGAGCGTGAGCGACCACTGCACCCGCGTCTGCGTCTTCTTGCGCTCGAGGCGATACTCCTCGGCCTTCTTCGTCGCCGTCGACTCGTCGTCGGTCGCGTCGATCTTCGGCGCCTCGATGTTCGCGTACGTGAGCTTGGGCTCCTGGAGGAGCTTCGCGCTCGTCGCGATGAGGTCCGAATCGCCGCTCATCCAGTCGAGGACGTTCTTGAACGCGAGGATCGTCGCCGTCAGGTAGTTCTGGGCGTACGGCATCGAGAGCATCTGCAGATCCTCGTCGCCGCCCATGCCGCCCATCATCATCATCTGCGGCGGCATCGGGGGCGCGTTGCCCGAACGCGCGTAGGGGTTCGCGAGGAACTGCGAGGCGCTGATCACGAGCAAGCGGCTCTTGTCCTTCGACTCGGCCGCCGTCTCGATGCCCTCACCCGCGCCGCCGAACGCGCTCTTGATCTTGCCCTCGAGCGCGACGGCCATCGCGCGCTGGCCGTACTCGCCCTTCGGCTTGGCCTGCGCGGAGAACTTGAGGTCGATCGCGTCGGAGGTGTCGATCGTGCTGCGCGGCGTGGAGCGAGCGACCACCTTCATCTGCGCGCCCGGCTGCTTCTCCGGGTGCGGGACGAGCGTCGACGGGAAGGGGAACGCGAGCTCCTCGATGCGGAAGAAGCCGGCGAACGACGAGTCGAGCGTCTGCTCCTTCTCGTCGAGGCCGTCGACGTGCTGCGCGTGCGCCATGCCGTAGCCGATGATGCCGATGACCTGGCCGGTCTGCGTCGGGACCGCGATGCGGACGGGGCGACCCCAGTCCATGATCGCTTCCTTCTTCATCTCGACGCCGTAGCCGTCGAGCAGTTTGTCCAGGCCGTGGAGGTTCAGCTCGGCCTTCATCGCCGCGTCGGAGGCCTTGAGGTTCACGGCGCCCGCGACCACCACGACCGACTTGTTCCCCTCCATGAGGAACTGATCGATGCGGCGGAGCTCCTTCTCCGTGTAGTCCTTGCCGGGCTGCGTGATGATGATGCCGGCGAGCTCCTTGTTGATCTCGGCGTCGCCGTTCTGCAGGTCGACCTCCTCGATCTTGTAGAAGGGCAACGCCTGGTCGAGGATCCCCTTCATCGAGGGACCGCCGCCGCGGCCGGGCTGCGCCGCCACGAGGTTCGTGTCGGTCAGCTTCATCTCGTCCTTGCCCGTGATGACGCCGTACTTCTGGTAGACGTTGTCGGCGCGGTCGCGGAGCTCCCGGATCTTGTTCGTGATCCAGAACTCGAGGCCCTGCGACTGGTCTGCCGACAGTATCGGGATCGCCTCTTTTTCGCTGCCGTACTTGAAGGCGATGCCCATGAAGCCGCGCGTGATCGTGGCCTGATCCTGGCCCGTCTCGCTGCCCTCACCGAAGGCCGCTTCCTGCAGGCCCGCTTCCTTCGCGGCCGTGCGCTGCTCCTCGGTCTTCGGCTCGATGAGCGTGTACTTGAACTTGCCGTTCGAGCCGCGCTCGTACTCGTTCATCAGGTCGACGAGATCCTGGATGAAGGCCTCCTGCTTGGGACCGCCGCGCGTCACGTAGACGTCGACCTGCAGGTCTTGCTTGAGGCCCTCGGAGACGAGGCGCGCCGATCCCTTCGACAGGGTGAACCGCTCGTTCTTCGTCACGTCGATGCGCTTGTTCTGGATGAACGCGATGACGTTCACGACGACGAGGATCGCCGCGACGAGGACGAGATAAACGCCGGTTGCCGCTCTGGCCTTGGTCTTGCGTTCCATGGCCTTCCTCCTACGCCCACTTCCGACGCTCGAGCGCGCGGAACGCCGCCATCAGGCAGCCCACCGCGATCGAGGCGAAGTAGACGATGTCACGGGTGTTGATCATGCCCTTCGCGAAGGGCACGAGACGGGTGTCGAAGCTGATGAACGAGATCGCCTCGCGCAGCCAGGGCGTCGGCATTTTGTCCGCCACGCTGCCGACCATGTGAAGCGCGAAGAGCACCACGAAGGTGATGAAAAACGCGACCGTCTGGCTCTCCGCGAGCGCCGAGATCAGAAGGCCGATCGAGACGGCCGCCGCGCTGTAGAGCAGCAGGCCGAGATACCCCGAGTAGACCGGGCCCATGTCGAGCGGGCCGAGATCCCAGGGCTTGAAGAACATGAGCAGCGGGTAGAGCAGCGTCGAGGCGACGAGCAGGAGCACGAGCCCCCACGCCCCGAGGAACTTGCCCAGGATCACCTCGTGATCCTTCACGGGCAGGGTGATCAGCATCTCGAGCGTGCCCGAGCGCTTCTCCTCCGCGAGGAGGCGCATCGTCACGACGGGGATGATCAGGAACGACAAACCCCGCGGCGCCTGCGCGAAGATCTGCACGAGCGAGGCCCGGTCCTGCTGCCAGAAACCGCCCCCGAACTCGAAGAACACAAAGCCCAGAAGGATCAGCCCGAGGCAGATCACGACGTAGGCCAGCGTCGAGTCGAAGTTCGAGCGGAACTCGCGCTTCGCGATGATGAATGTGGTGCCCATCGGCGTTCAGCCCTTCTTCTTCTTGTCGTCCTCGTCGGACTCGTCTTCGTCCTCGTCCTCGTCGGACTCGTCCTCATCGGACTCGTCTTCAGCGGACTCGTCCTCGTCCTCGTCCTCGTCTTCGTCCTCGGCGGCCGCTTCGGCCTCGTCCTCGTCGTCCTCGACGACGGGACGGCCGCGATCACGGCGCTCGTCGTTCTTCGTGAGCGCCTTGAACACGTCCTCGAGCTTCTGCGCCTCACGACGCATCTCGAGCATGAGCCAGCCCTTCGAGACGATGAGCTGGAAGATCTCCGCGCGGATGTCGCCGTCCTGCGCGCCCGCGAGCTGGAAGCTGTGCGCGCGATCGTCCGTCGGCAGCTCCACGACGCTCGTCACGCCGGGCAGTTTTTCGAGGGCCGTTTGCACTTCCTCGGCGCTCGGCGCCTTCTTCGCAGGGCCTCCCTCGAAGACGCGCTTCTCGTGCACCTGGACCACGTAGCGAACCCGGCCGCTCTTCGCGCGGATCTCCTCGAGCGGCCCGTCAGCGACGATGCGCCCCTTCGAGACGATGATCGCGCGCGCGCACGCCTGCTCGACCTCGGACAGGTTGTGGGTCGAGAGGAGGATCGTGCGCTCCTTGCCGATCTCCTGGATGTACTTGATGACCTCGGCCTTCTCGTTCGGGTCGAGGTCGCTCGTCGGCTCGTCGAGGATGAGAATGGGCGGGTCGTGCACGAGCGCCTGGGCGAGGCCGACGCGCTGCCGGTAGCCGTGCGACAGATCGCGGATGTCCTTGCCGAGGCTCGTCGCGAGGCCGCAGACCTCGACGATGTTCTTCATGCGCTTCTTGAACGTGGACGTCTCGAGCCCACGCATGTCCGCGACGAAGGTCAGGTACTCCCAGACGCTCATTTCCCCGTAGAGGGGCGCGCGCTGGGGCAGGTAGCCGATCTTCTTCCGGACCTCGAGGGGATCGTCGAATACGTCGTAGCCATGCACCCGCGCCGTCCCGCCGGTGGCGGAAATGAAGCAGGTGAGAATACGCATCGTCGTGGACTTGCCGGCGCCGTTCGGGCCGAGAAAGCCCACCACCTCCCCGCGGTGGACCTCGAAGCTCACCTTGTCGAGCGCGCGAAACGCCCCGTATCGCTTGGTGAGCCCATTGGCCTCGATCATCACGTCGGTAGACAATCCGACCTCCTTCGGTAGAGCGCGCACCTGAGCGCCCTTTGTCGCTGCACGGTAAAACCAGGTGAGGGTCCGCCAGAGCCGCACGGCGGCGCCCCCTCGGCTCGGGATCTCGCGATCTTGGCGATCTAGCCCGAGCGAACGGCGCGCATCCTAGCGGTGGGCGGATCCGTGTCAACGCCATGGTGACGTCGATCGCGCGGCCCAAACCCCCATCGAACGGCTTTATTCCCGGTCCGATGTCCCTAGTTGTGTAGCCAGGCATACTCGATGCGGGCGGCAGACGCGGAAGGGGCGAGGTGCGGGAAAGGGGCGGCGGGCCAGGAAGACGCGGGCGGCGCGGAAGCCGCGAGGAGGGCGGAGCGAGCCTGGACGTCCGGAGCGACGGGCGAGGGGGAGGGGGCGGTGGTAGCCTCGGGGCATCTTTCTTCGGCGCAGCGAGCGGCGAGCAGGAGGTCCTTCATGTCCCTTCGAAAGCAGTGGTCTGTTCTGGGTACGAGCGCGGCGTTCGCGCTCGGGCTGTGTGTCGTCCTCTCGGCGGCGTGTCGGGCGGAGGAGAACAACAACCCCTCGGGCGGCGACGGCGGCAGCGGCGCGACCGGTCCCACGGGGCCGGGCTCCGGGGGCGCCGGAGGCGAAGGCGGCGCCGGGGGCGCAGGCGGCGACGGCGGCGCCGGGGGCGCGATGTGTGACGGCAAGGAGGTCACGATCGAGCAGATCACGAACTCCAAGGCAGCGGGCGCGGTCGGGAAGGGGACCCCCGTGCGGGTGAAGGGCGCCGTCGCCATGAGCCACAAGTTCCTCGTCTCGCAGAGCAACGCGGGCAACTGCCTCTGGGGCGTGTTCGTGTCGGCGCCCGGCCTGACGGAGACGCAGGCGTACTCCGGGGTGATGGTGCTGAGCTACGGCGTGCCCGCGGTGATCCCGCCCGGCGGCAACAAGGCGTACTGCCCGAAGCTGTCGAACTACTACGAGGGCGATCCGCTGCCGGGCGACGCGATCCCGGACGACGTGAAGCCGGGCGACACGCTCGACATCACGGGCGTGGCCGATTCGTTCCTGCTCGCGGCCTGCGCGAACGAGATGAACGGGAGCAAGGTGCCGCAGACGCAGATCGCCTTCACGTGCTCGGTGACGCGGACGGGGACGGGACCCGTGCCGGCGCCGCACGCGTTCACGGACGCGGCGGAGGTGGCGAAGCTCGGCTCGACGACGGACGCGGACTTCCACAACGCGTGGGGCGGCGTGAAGGTGCGCGTTTCGAACGCCAAACCCGTGCCCCAGCCGAACCCGGCGCCGATGGGGATGGGCGAGGTCGTGGTCGGCGACTTCGGCGTGATCAAGCTCCAGGACTCGAACGTCGAGGTCGGCGACAAGATCTATTACCGCGGCTACGATAAAAACGGTTGCTACGCGGCGCCGGTGTTCTGGGACGTCAATATGACGTTCAATACGATCGACGGCTTCAGCTACCTCAGCTATTGCACCTGGGGCATGCAGCCGAACAGCAAATGCAGCGATTTCGATCCGAAGAGCGAGGACTGCGGCGGCTTGACCTGCCCGTAGAGGCGTAGAGCGACCGAAGCGGCTCGGGGAGGGAAGGGCTTCGAGCGCGGGGGGGCCCTGAGCGGGGCCGGGGGTGAAGACCTTTCTACAACGTGCGGCCAAGGACCGCGTGTTTCTGAAGCTGTTCTTGGCACGTTCCCCTTCGCTCCTCCTCCCACCTGACGAAGTACATGTCGCAGGCTCCTCGGCCACTCACCTCGTTGAGGAGCCTGGTGCACAACTGCGCTCGTGAAGCTTGTCCGGCGAAGCTGCAAGCACCGTGGCTGATACGCGTACATCCAGAAATGTAACCCTTGCCCCTACCAGGGTTCATACTGTACATACGTCCATATGACGCTACGGATGCTGTCATGAGTGACGGGAGCTCTATCGAGTGGACGGACGCGACCTGGAATCCGGTCCGCGGGTGCACCAAGATAAGTCCTGGCTGTAAGCATTGCTACGCGGAAACATTCGCGGAGCGCTTCCGAGGTGTCCCCGGCCACCCTTACGAGCAGGGCTTCGATCTTCGCCTCGTCCCAGACAAACTGCTCGACCCCGTCGGTTGGTCCCGATCGAGACGGATCTTCGTCAACTCGATGAGCGATCTGTTTCAGGAACAGGTTCCGGAGAGCTACGTCCAGCAGGTGTTCGAGGTCATGGCGACCGCTGACTGGCACATCTACCAGGTGCTCACAAAACGGGCGCGGCGCCTACGTGATCTGACGGCGCAGATGCCTTCACGGCTCGTGCACCGGAAGCATGTTTGGCTCGGCGTGAGCGTCGAGGATCGGAAGTACGGCCTGCCGCGCATCGATGCGCTGCGGGAGGCGCAGGCGAAGGTCCGCTTCCTGTCGGTCGAGCCTCTGCTCCAAGACCTAGGTACGGTTGATCTGCGCGGGATCGACTGGGTGATCGTCGGCGGAGAAAGCGGGCCTCGAGCACGACGGATGGAGGAGGCGTGGGTCCTGTCGCTCCGGGATCAGTGCCGAGACGCGGGCGTGCCGTTTTTCTTCAAGCAGTGGGGCGGGGTGCTGAAGGCACGGACGGGGAGGCTCCTGCAGGGGCGTACGTACGACGAGTATCCGGAAATCGTGGCAGCGGCAGCGCCCAGCGCAGCCGAGCGAGCACGGCGGACCGTAGCGTTACGTAGACTGCTCGGGCAGGATGCGATCGCCGCAGAGTAGGTGACGAAGGGCGGGGGCGGACGTGCCGAAGAAAGAATACGACTGGAGCAACGGGCCGGCTGTGCTGGAGCCGCACAGCCTCGCAAAGCACACGATTCTCCAGAAGTACGTAGAGCAGTACGTACAGATCCTCATGCGGGGCGGCAAGGTGCCTCAGCTCGGACTTGTCGTCGTCGACGGCTTCGCTGGGGGAGGCGAGTACGTTCTCAAGGGCGAGTCCATCATCCGCCCTGGCTCTCCCATCATCTTGATCGAGGGCGTCCGCAAGGCGATCGACGCTATAAACAAGCCCCGCAAGAAGCCGATCGTCGTGGATGAACGGTACTTCTTCATCGAACGGAACGCCGCGGCGTTCAAGTACCTGGACGATACACTCGTGAAGCGCTTCGGAGACGCGTTCTGCCAGGAGAAGGTGCATCGGATCCATGGCTCCTTCGAGGAACACGTGTGGCGCGTCGTCGATCAGATCCTGTCCATGCCCAAGCCCACTCCACGACCGATCTTCGTTCTGGATCAGTACGGGTACAGCGATGTCCCAGTGGACATGATCCGTGGGATTCTTAAGCGATTACCCAAAGCTGAGGTGTTCCTCACGCTCGCTGTGGAGCACATCTCTGCCTACGCTTCATCGCTCCGGGAGGCGCTTGCGACGCTGCGGTCATCCCTTCATGTCGACGTGGACACCCTCACTGCGCTTGTAGAGGGCAGGAAGGAGATCGCCGAGCTTGACGAGATGCAGGTTCATGACCGGAACCAGACCATGCTGTACGTCCAGTGGCTCCTCCACGAGGCGTTCGCAAAGCATGCGGGAGCGACCTGTTATACGCCGTTCTTCATCACATCAACCACGAGCCGTCGCTCGTACTGGTTTTTGCACTTGGCGAACAGCGCAAGAGCCAACGACGTGGTGAAGGAACTTCACTGGGACATCGCAAACCATTTTCGGCACCATGGTCGTCCCGGGACCAAGATGCTCGTCTTGGGCTTCGATCCATCGAAACTCTCGAGGGATCAGCTCGCGTTCGACTTCGCCTTCGACGACTCCGCACGCGCGCAGACCGTGGATGCGCTTATCGATGAGCTGCCCGCGCTGTTGCAGGAGAAGTACAAGGACGGCGTCTCGCTTCGATCGTTGTACGAGAACCTCTGTAACACCACGCCTGGTTCGAAGAACATGCTTGGCGAGAGCCTGAACACGCTCTGTGGAGTGGGTGAGCTCCGCAAGGAGGGCGTGAAGGGAGAGGTCCGCGAACCGACGACGAAGCTACACGATACAGACATCGTGCGTCCGGCGGTTCAGAGCCGTTTGTTCTCGATCCCTGAACTTCGGAAGAAGCGGTGAAGCGCCAACCCTCGTGCGTGTGTTTCCCATAGTCTTAGGCCTCCTAGTGTGGAGGCCACATGCCCAAGATCACGAAGCCACCGGTTGCTCGTGCAACCCAACGGACGTCCACTGCCAAAGGTGCCGCCGGAGTCAAGAGCAAAAACGCAGCGCCCAAGACGCCCTTTACGACCGACGATGCCGCAGCAGCTTATACCCACTTCCTTTCCCTCGCCGAAGCGTTGCCCGCTGAAGATGTCCTCATGCGCAGCGGTGACGTCAGCATTGCGCTGACAAATGTTCGCCGCGGGGTAGACGCCATCAGGCCTCACGTCGCCCAGATCCCGAAGCTCTTGCCGAAGGTCGCCGTTCACGAACTCCTTGAGCTTCCCGCCCTCGCGCTCGCCCTCCTCCACGCTGATGGCCGCATCACGAAGGCCACATCTACGCGCGAGATCGACGCTGCACTCTCACGGGTTGGCCCGCTGCGTGATCTCACGCTCACGTACCTGGAGATCGTCGCCGAGCTCGGGCTGATTGCGAAGGATCGTGTTCGCGCAATCCGCACCGGCAAGGGCAAGCTCGACAACGCTCGCGACTGCATCGACATCGCGGGGCTCTTCCGTGAGGTCGCGCCGACGCTCGCAGGGAAACACCCGTTCTCGGACGAGCAGCTCGACGAGCTTGCGAAGACGGGCACCTGGCTCGTGCAGACGTTGAAACCCGCGAGCACTACCCGGGCGAAGCGCACACGCCCTGCGGCTGCCATGGTCCGCGATCGCTTCTGGAAGCTCGTGGAGGACCGCCACGACCAGCTACGCACCGTGGGCGTCGCCCTGTTCGGCATCCGGAATGTCGACGAGCACGTGCCGCCGCTCCTCTCGCGGGTGAGCACGCCCAAGGCCGCCGGTGAACACGAGCGTGGCGCTTCCTCGGAGACCACCGAAGCCTAGTCCTGTCGAAGCGCTCCCCGAAACGCCCCGATTCCGAGTACGCTCGGGCCATCATGGCCGCCCGCCGTACGACCGCCACGACAAGGCCGAGCCCCTCGCTCCAGGCGCTCCTCGGCCTCTCGGGGCTGCTCGCGCGCGGAAAAACCGGCGGCCTGCTCTCCGAGGCCCTCGCGCTCGTCCTCGAAGGCGTGGGCGCGCAGCGCGGCGCCGCCTATGAGGCCACCGAGGACGGACTCGAGCTAAAAGCCGACGTGGGGCTGCCCGCGACGCTGCGCGCCTACATCGGCACGTTCCCGAGCGCCGAGGTGCCCTGGTTTCCAGCACAGACGGCCGCCAAGAAGAGGCGCATCACGACGGAGATGGACGCCGCCACGGCGCTCGCCGGGCGGATCGATCGGGAGCTCGTGAACAGCGCAGGCTGGGGCACGATCCTCGCCATGCCTATCCTGATCGGGAGGGACGTGCTCGGCGCGCTGGTCGTCGCCACGCCGTCGGCGGAGATGCTCTCGCCCGAGGCGCCGTTCGTGCTGGAGACGGCGGCGAACATGCTCGCGCTCTCGATGGCGCACGAAAAGGCGCAGGGACGCGCCGCGGCGCTCGCCGCCGAGGAGGTGAAGCCCGCGGCGGGCGCGCTCGAACGGCGGGGCGCGGACGCGAAGCTCGCGCGGCTGGCGATCCTGGGCTCGCTCGCGGCGGGGTTCGCCGACGAGATGCGCTGGCCGCTCTCGTCACTCGGCACGCAGCTCGAAGAGCAAGAGAAGCTCATCGGCCACCTGCGCGTGCGGTTCCCCGGTGTGGCCTCGGCGCTCGACGATCTCGCGCGGATCCAGGACGAAGCCACGACGGCGCTCCGGTTCGCGCGGACCGCGGGGACACGGCTGCTCTCCGCGCTGGAGGATTCGAGCGCAGAGCCCGTGGATCTCGGGGATCTCGCGCACGAAGCCGCGGCCCTCGTCGAGCCCACGGCGCGCGCGCGGAATGTCGATCTGCTGGTGACGGCCGTGCATGGATCGTCGCCGATTGTCGTAGGAAAGCGGAGTGATCTCGGTCAACTCCTGCTCTCCTTGCTCACGAACGGGGTCGAGGCCTGCGCGGTCGCCGCGGAGGCGGGCACGAAGGCGAAGGCCGGCGAGGAGCCGCAAAAGCCGCTCGTGTGCGTGACCGTGACGCGCGACAAGGAGCAGGTCGTCGTGCGCGTGGAGGACGCGGGGGCAGGCGTCCCGCCCGACGTGCGGGCCCGGATCTTCGACGCGTTTTTCACGACGAAAAAGGAGTCCCTCGGGCTCGGGCTCACGCTCGCGCGGCAGGTCGCGGTCGCGCACCGCGGGACGTTGGAGCTCGATCGATCGGATCTCGGCGGCGCGCTCCTCAAGGTCGTGCTGCCGGCCGCGCCGATAGGCGTGTCGGCGGCGCGGAACCACCCGCCGCCGCCCTCCCGGCGCAAGCCTTTGGGGTCGCCTTCCGTGCCTCCCGCCGGCCCGTCCACGGCCCGCGACGGCTGGACCTCCGCCCCGAGGGCCATCGAGCAAAAGACGTCACGAAAGCCCGTCCGCGCGCCCCTCCCGGTCGGCAATGCGCTCGTCGTCGCCGCGGATACGGATGTGTGCGCACCCACGCAGCGGGTGCCACGGACGCCGTCCGGAGGGCACGCCGCGCAGACGCCGAAGGTCCCGGCGGTCGTGATGTCGCACCGGTCGAGGACGGCGCCCCGCGTGGATATCGTCTCGTCGCCGAAAGGTTATGATTCGTCGCAGATCGCGACGCAGAAGATCGCGCCGAAGCCGCCCCGGACGAGCACGACCCCCGGCGGGAGCGTGGTGCCGACCGCGCGGGTGCCCGAGGCGCCGAAACGGGGGCCGCGATCGCGGCGGTCGAAAGAATCCCCTCAATAACCCCAGACGTATTCGGCGCGGAGGTAGGCGCCGATCATCTGATCGACGCCGCCCTTCGGGCCGAGGAGGAGCACACCGTAGCGGCCTGACACGCCGACGGTGAAGCTGCGGCTGACCTGGTAGTCGATGCCAACCGGCAACGAGAAGCCGAGGCGGCCGCTCGTGCAGCCCGTCTCGCCCGCCGCGCCGCAAGGGTCGAGGGCCGAGACCGCATACCCGCCGGCCATGACGCCGAACCAGGGGACCACGCGTAGGATATCGACGACGTATCCAATGCCCACGCTGCCGCCGGCGAGGACGACGGGCGTCGCGCCGGGGGCGAAGCTGCCGTCGACCTGGACGAGGAGGTTGAACGTGTCCGTGAGGCCGTATGTGCCGTGCAGCGCGGCGCCGAAGCCGTGGAGCGAGGTCGCCGTGGTGGGAATGCTCTCGCCGGGCAGGCCGGGCAGGACGAGGGAATACCCGAGCCCGCCGCCGACGTGCCACTGCCGCTCGTAGGCCTCGGCCGCGGGCGCGGCGGCCAGAATCGACAGGAACGAAGCAAGGAGCAAGGGCGCGCGGGACCGTCGCATCGGAGAGAGCGATAGCACCTTTTACAGGTCGAGGTGCCGCGCGAGCTCGATCCGCGTCGGATCTGTGGCCACGCCGCGCAAGAATCGATAACGCGCCTCCCAGCGCGTCGCGGCCTCGGCGTCGCCGCGGAAGCGCGCCGCGTCGGCCCGCGCAAAGGCATAGGAGCGGAGCGAGAAGCGGCGCAGGTCGAAGGCCGAGACCGCGTCGAGCCAGATCTCCACGTCCCCCTCGGTCGGCGCGAGCAGGCGCCCCGCGAGCGCGAGGTGCACGCCGAGCCAGGGCGGAGAATCGCCGCGATCCCGGAGCGCCGCCCAGCGCGCCGCGTGGCGGAGCGAGGGATCCGCGCCCGCGAGGCCTGCCCAGCCGTCGAGCGCCCGCGTGACCCGCGCCGATTGCGCGGCCGCGTCGCCGGCCCGGTACGGTTCGAGCGGGTTGCCAAAGCCGATCCACGAGACCGCCGTCCCGGCCTCGACGTCCGCCCACGGAGGCGGCGGCGCCGTCCTCGCGCCGAGCGCGGCGAGCTGCCAGCGCGCCCGCGCCGCGAGGAGCACGTCGTGGCAGGCCTCGGCCCGCGCCTCCGCGCGTTCGGCCGACGCCCGCGCCTCGTCGCGCTTGCCGAGCGCCATGGCGAGCTCGGCCCGCTGCAGCGCGACCGCCGCCGGGACCCGCGGATCCGAGGCGGCCTTGCCCGTGCGCTCGTCCTTCGCCGGCGTGTCGTCCACGGCGAGCTCCGCGAACGCCTTCTCCCGATCCCCGGCGAGCCGGAACACGTTCGACCGCACGAGCGCGCGGCCGTGAGGCCCGAGGCCGAGCGCGGTCGCGGCCTCGTCCGCGGCGGTCGCCCCGGAGGCCGCGTCGCCCTCCCGCGCGAGCGCCGCTGCTGCTTCGAGCCAGAGCGCGCCGCGCGCCGCGACGAGCGCCTCTGCCGTCGCGCGTTCGGGGCCCACCTTGGACGCGCGGAGCTTTGCTTCGAGGCCGAGGACCCCGCGCGCCGCTGCCACGAACGTCGCCCCCGGGACCACCGGCGGCGGCTCCACGTCGCCGAGCACGGGCCGCCGCTCGGCGAGCCACTCCGTCGCGGTCCACGCGAGCGGCGCGGCGAGCGGAGCCTCGTCGTCGCGCGCGCGGGACAGCCGAGCGACCTCGTCCGCGTCGAGATCCGCGCCCGCCGCGAGCACCGCCGCGAGGAGCGCGACCCGCCCCCCCGGCCCACGTGGACCGTTCTCCAGCAGTAACCTCGCGGCCGCGATGGCCGCCTGCACGGGCTCGGTCGCCTCGCCGTTCGCGCGGGCCGCAGCGAGGCGCAGCCGGAGGAGCGCGCGTTGCTCCACCACGTCCGCGCCTCCCGCTTTCGGGCTCTCCGGCATCGGCGGCGGCGATTTTCCCGCGCGCGCGGCGCAGGCGACGAGCAGCGCGCGGACCTCGCCGAAATCCCGCGACATGCCCTCGTACCTTCGCGAGGCGCGATCATCTTGCACGAACGGCAGCATCTCGAAGCCGCGCGTCACGTCCTCGCCCAGGCAGAGCACCGCGGCGATCGCCGTGCGGTGGTCGTGATCCCGCGGATCGTAATCGGCGTACCTCCGCGCGAGGGCCTCGGCGCGCTTCGGATCGGCTTCGAGCAGGGCCGCGCGCATCGCCGCGATCCGCACGCGGAAATCGAGCCACATGTCACCCCGCGCGAGCAGCGTGCGGCGATCCCCCAGCGCGTCGGCTTCCCGCCCGAGATCCGGCGCGCCGACCGAGGGGCCGAGCTCGTCGAACGCGAGCCGCTGCGAGCCCTTTTTCACGACCTCGGCGTCGAGGTCGAGCGCGTCTGCCGCCTTGGCCAAGCGCTCGACCGAGGGCGCGCCGACGGCCGCCTCGACGTAGTTCGCGAGCGCGACCCGCGCGTTGAGCTCCTCGGCCCGGTAGCGCGCGCGGTTCGCGGTCCACGGCAGGCGCGCCGGCAGGAGCATCCACTCCATCGGCTCGCGGCAGGTCAGGACCTCCGGCGGCGCGGCGGACTCGTACGACACGAGGCACTTCTTCGCCTCCCGCGTCCCGTGCGCGAGCATGATCTCCGGCACGGTCACGAACGCGACCGCGCCCGTGGCCAGGACGGCGACGCTGGCGAGCGCGACCTTTTGCGCCTTGCCGAGCTGCTTGTGCCGCGTCGCGCCCATCGGCGCCCTTCTTAGCTGATTTTCGGTCGCCGCTGCACGGGGGAGCGCGCTCTCCGAGGCTTCTTCCACGCCGTGTGCGCTTCAGATCACCGTCGACGCCACGGCGATCCCGGCTGCGATCGAGCCGAGGCCGGCGAGCGCTTGCAGGCGCGGGCCGAGGGAAGGGGCGACGCGGGTGAGCGAGCGCATCGGCCAGGCCACGAGCGCGGCGATGAGCGCCATGCCGATCACCGACGCGAGCCCGAAGACGCCCACGAAGACCAGCGCCGCCGTACGCGCCTGCATCGTGCTCGCGACGAGCAACGTGAGCGCCGCCGTCCCCGAGGCGCCGTGCACGAGCCCGACCAGCAGGGGCCGCTTGACCGTCTTCGGGGGCGGGCCGTCCTCCTCCACGGGCTTCTGCCGGCGCGACACGAGCGCGCCGATCCCGAGCCCGACCAGCATCACGGCGACGGCGACGTCGAGGGCGAGGGCGATCGAGGGGGGCACGGTCGCGCCGGAGGCCACGAGCGCGCCGCCGGCGAGGACCATCACGGCCCCGTGCCCGAGCCCCCACAGCGCTCCGGACCAGGCCGCCCGCGCGACCGTCCCGCCGCGCGCCACGAAGGTGCACACGGCTGCGACGTGATCTGCCTCGAAGGCATGCTTGAGCCCGAGACCCAGGCCGAGGACGCTCGCCGCCACGACGGACATGGCCGGCACCGTAGCACAGCGCATACCGGCTGTGTCACAGCGTGTGCGGCGCGGATCCTCACCAGGGAGGACGGCCCGAGGGCGGCGGCGGGGGCGGCTTGGCCGGGAACGACAGCCCGCAGTCCTCGCAGACGACCGCGATGTCGAGCCCGTCGAGGAAGGGGTTGTTCCGTCGCCGCACAGGCATCGCCCGGCCGCCGCAGCGCGGGCAGCGATCGACCGAAGACGGGTCCGCTGCCGTCTGCGCGACGGAGATTTGGGGAGGCGGAGGCGAAGAAGCAGACCCCACGGATCCCGAGGATCGCACGAAGCGACCCCCCGCGGAATCAGCCGGCGGCGGGTTTTTCTTGCTCTGCGACGCCGGAAGAGACGTGGTCCCCCGCGAGCGTGGCTTCGAGATCGGACACGTGGGCGATGTCCTCGACGCGCGGGACGGAAAGTTCGAGCCCGCGCGAAAGGATCTCGTGACAGCCGAGCGCGAGATCACGCACGGCAGGCGCGCGGCCGACGAGCTCTTCGATCGACGTGACGCTGTGGTCGCGGAGCCCGCACGGCACGATCATCCCGAACGATTGGAGGTCCACGGACAGGTTCAACGCGAAGCCGTGCATCGTGACCCAGCGCGAGAGGCGAACGCCGATCGCGCCGAGCTTCGCGATCTCGCTCGCCCAGGGCGCGCCGGCCCACTCCGCGGGTTTGGCGCGATCGGCCCACACGCCGATGAGCCCGTCGACGACGCCCGATTCGACCCCGAGCTCGCGCGCGAGCAGAATCATCACCTCCGCGAGCGAACGGACGTAGCGGCGCACGTCGCATCGATCCGGCTTGAGATCGAGGATCGGATAACACACGAGTTGTCCGGGCCCGTGGTAGGTCACGTCGCCGCCGCGGCCGGTCTGGACGAGATCGACGCCGCGCGCGGCGAGCAGCTCCTCGCCGAGCAGCACGTTGCCTGTGTCGGCGGCGCGGCCGAGCGTCACGACGGGCTCGTGCTCGACGAGCAGGATGAGATCCTCGATGTGCCCGTCCGCGCGGAGCGAGACGAGGTGCTGCTGCAGCGCGTGGATCGGCTCGTAGCGCCGTCGACCGAGGAAATACGCCTTCGCCTGTCTCTCGCCCACTACTCCGGTACCTTGTCTCCGGCGCTGCGCCGTTCGTCGCGGTAGCCCTCGATGTTGTCCGTGAAGTTCGCGGCGACCTCGGGATCGAACTGCGAGCCGGAGCAGCGCTCGATCTCGGCCAACGCGACCTCGTGCGGCAGCGCGCGGCGATAGGATCTGTCACTCGTCATGGCGTCGTACGTGTCGGCCACGGCGATGATGCGCGCGATGATGGGGATCTCGTTGCCCTTCAGCTTGAGCGGATATCCACGCCCGTCCCAGCGCTCGTGGTGCAGGTGCACGCCCGGGATGAGCGGGTGCAAGAACTTGATGGGATCGAGGATGTCGCGCCCGAAGACCGGGTGCTTCTTGAAGACCTCGTACTCGTCCTGCGTGAGCTTGCCGGGCTTGTTGAGGTTCAGGACGCAGCCGATCTTGCCGATGTCGTGCATCAGCGCGCTCTGCCGGACGATCTCGACCTCGAACGCGGAGAGGCCAAGCTGTCTCGCGAGGAAGACGGCGTAGAGCGCGACGCGATCCGAGTGACCCGAGGTGTAGCGATCCATCTTGTCGATGGCCTTCGCGAGGCCCTGGATCGTCTGCTGGAACGTGGCCTGCAGATCCTGGTAGAGGCGCGCGTTCTCGATCGCGGCGGCGGCGCGCGACGCGATGATGCTGAGGAGCTTGCGTTGCCCCTCCTCGAAGCGTCGGCCCTTCGAGAACGAGCCGAGCGCGATGAAGCCCATGAACCGCTGCCCGATGCGCAGCGGCACCGCCACGAGCGAGTAGAGCGGCACCTCGGGCGGCGCCGAGAAGAACTTGAGCCCGCGCGGCCCTTGTTCGAGCAACGTCGCCTCCGCGCGCAGGTGCGTGGCGATCTTGTCGTGATCGAGCACGCCGATCGCCGCGTCCTCGGGCAGCGAAGATCCGCGGATGTGTTGCCGTTCGAAGAGCCCGCCCTCGCCGTCGTCGAGCCACGTCGACACGAGATCGCTGCGCACCTCCGAGAGGCAACTCTCGGCCACGGTCTCGAGCACCTGATCGAGCGAGAGGCTCGCCTGGATGGCCTCGCTGACTTTGTACAGGCCGAGCGCCTCGCGCAGGCGCAGGTTCTCCGCCGCCATGCGCTGCTTCTCGAGGCCGCGCTGCACGACGTGGATCACCTCGTCGAGCTTGAAGGGCTTGAGCACGTAGTCGTACGCGCCGCGCTTCATCGCGTCGATCGCGGTCTCGACCGTGCCGAACCCCGTCATGATCACGGTCAGCGCGTCGGGCGAGGTCTTGCCGATCTCGTCGAGCAGCGCGATGCCGCCCATCTTCGGCATCTTCAGGTCGCTGATGATGAGATCGTAGTGCGACTTCGTCAGCTCCCCGAGTGCGGCGGAGCCATCCTCGGCGGTGCGGACGATGTAGCCTTCCATGCCCAGGAAATCCGCCAGCATGTCGCGGATCACCTTCTCGTCGTCGACCACGAGGATACGCGGGCGCTCTTCCGTGAGTTGAGACGGCACGGGCCGAGCCTACCAGATGTCTTGCAACTTTTCGGGCGAGATGAATCGCGCCGTCAGTCGTCGTCGGAGACGATCGCGTGGCGGATCGTGCGGGGCGACTCGTCGAGCTCGGGGACGTGCTCGGTCGGCGCCTCCGTGATGGTCGGCGAGGGGAGGCCGCCGGGCGGCGCGTACGAGGGCGGCTGCGCGTAGCCCGGCGGCGAGGCGTACGAGGGCGGCGACGCGAACGAGTCGGGCGACGCGTACGACATCGGCTCGGCGAGCGAGTCCGGCGGATACGAGGGCGGCGGCGGCGCGAGATCGGTCGGCATCGGGCCGATCGCTGGCTGCGAGCCGCCGCGATCGAGCGGCCGTGGCGGCGGTAAGGGCGCGCTCGCCGGTTCGCCCGGGAGCATCGACGAGGCCCGGTTCTCGCCGAGCGCGTGCTTCTGTTCGAGGAACTTGATCACGGACGAACCCGTCGCGCGCTCGAGCGACGCGCGCAGATCCCCCGGCAGCGTCGACTCGATGAGCAGCTTCGCGCCCGTGCGCGGATGCACGATCTCGATGCGGATGAGGTGCACGAACGAGCGATCGAGGCCGTGCTTCTCCTCGAAGTAGCGGTTCGTCGGCACGTGGCCGTACCGCTCGTCGCCGAGCACCGGGTGCCCGATCGCCGCGAGGTGGCGGCGGATCTGGTGCGGCCGGTGCCCGTCGGGGATCACGCGCAGGATCGAGTGACCCGAGGCCACGGCGAGGCGGCGGTACCGCGTCCGCGCCATGTAGCTGCGGCCGCCCTCGCGCAGGTCGCGCGCGATGGCGCCCTTCGTCGGCGTGACGCCCTTCGCGGCGACGAGGTAGATGAGCCGACCGCTCGTGGCGAGCGCCGTCGTCCAGAGCTGCCGCGCCACCTCGTTCCGCGCGAAGATGCAGAGGCCGCTCGTGCCGGTGTCGAGCTTGTTCACCACCTTGAGGTTCGACACGCCGGGCAAACGCAGACAGCGCTGCATCAGCGAGCCGAGGTACTCCGGCTGGTTCTCGACCGGCTCGTGCGGGCCCTTCTCGACCACGATGACGTCGTCGTCTTCGTA
This sequence comes from Polyangium sorediatum, assembly GCF_029946465.1. Classification (NCBI taxonomy): domain Bacteria; kingdom Pseudomonadati; phylum Myxococcota; order Polyangiales; family Polyangiaceae; genus Polyangium; species Polyangium sorediatum. The sequence goes on along the minus strand of NZ_JARZHI010000045.1, from coordinate 32,031 downwards.
GATCACGCGCGGCTGCGCGGGCGGCGCGCGCTTGAGCACCGCCACCGTCTCGACCTCTTCCGTGAGGGGGATCATGTCAATCGGGATGAGCTCGCTCGACGTGTAGCCGAGGCGGCTGAAGTGATCGAGGTCGCGCGCCAGCGTATCGGGATCACACGAGACATAGATGCAGAGCGGCGCGCCGAGGCGGGCGATGGCCTCGCGCGCCGCGGGCGAAACCCCGCGCCGCGGCGGGTTCATCACCACAGCGTCGAACTTCTCGTTGTTCGCGAGCAACGAGTTCACCACGTCGGCCGCGTCGCCGACGCGCGCGTCGAGCTTGCCGAGCCCCTGCGCTTCGGCCGCCGCGCGCGCGTTCTGCACCGCCGGCGCGAACGACTCCACCATCGTCACGATGTTCTTCGCGTGCGACAGCGCGATCGAGATCGCGCCCGATCCGCCGTAGAGATCGAGCACCTTCGGCTGCCGCCGGTTCGTGCCCGTCTCGTCGATCAAGAGCTGCATGTCGAGCGAGGCGATCTCGCGCGTGATGAGCGCGTGCACGCGCGACGCCTGGCCGCGGTGCACCTGCACGAACGATCCGAACGAGGCCACGTGGTACGTCGGCCCGATGCGATCCTCGGCGTGCGGCACGCCGTCGAGCACCATCGTCTCCGGCCCGAGGATCTGCGGCGCGTCCGCCTCGTGCAGGTTCGCCGCGATCCCCACGACGCGCGGCAAAAGCGCCCGGAGCGCGCGCCCCGCCTCCTTGAGCTCATCGCGCGAGGGGACACGATCACGCTGGAGCACGAACGTGAGCAGCACGCCCACGCGGTTGCCTTGTGCGGTCGTCGTCGTCTCGGGCAGCGACGTCGTGCCCGGCATGTGCACCTCGCGCAGATCGATCGCGCGGAGCACGCCGCCGCCGTGCGGATCGTACGGCAAGAGCAGCCCGCGGGCCTCCGGCGGCGGCGACGCGATGAGCCCGCGCAGGATCGTCGTCACCTCGGCGAGCGCGGGCGCGAGCACGCGGCAGTTCGGGATGTCGATCACGTCGTGGTTGCCGGAGCGACCGTAGAGCCCGATCCCGCCCGTCGGCGACACGATGAGCTTCGCGCGCCCGCGGTAGCCCACGATCTGGTCGCCGGGCACGACCTGGCGCGTGTACAGAAGCTCGAGCGCCGGGTAGTGCACGATCGCGCTCACCACGCGCGCGCGCTTCGTCGTGAGCTGCTGGGCGTAATCCATCCCGATGAGTGGACAGCCGCCGCATTGCTCGGCGTGTACGCACTCGATCATGGTCGACGGGATCTCGCCGGCTCGTAGGGTCCGACGCGTGGGATTCGAAAGAATACCCCGCCCGGTACCTGCGGCCCCGGGGGTGCCATCGGGACCATTCGGCCCGTTTTTCCCTGCGCCTGGGTCCATCAGCGGTAGATTACAAGCGTCGCTCGGGGACGTCGAAGCAGGAAAACTCGCGGCCCATCGTTTTCTTCTTCGAGCGGGGAATCTCACCACCGGGCGGTCGGGGCCAGACCCGGGGTCGGCCCCGGCGACCACCGGACGAGGGCGGTGGTAACTTTGTCGGCACGGCTGCTCGGGGCCGCGTAGGATGCCGACCGGCGAGGGTTCTAGCCGCCCGCGCGATCGACCGAGCCATGCCGAAGAGGCGTCCCAGCGCCGCAGGTCGCGACCGACGAACAGGCCCGGATCGTCCTCAGCCGACGTGGATCCGCCACCTGCTCGGGGTGGGTCTCGCCGCCGCCGTGGGGTGTTTCGTCGCGCCCGCAAGCGCCGCGCCCGGGGATGCGCAGGCGCAGAAGGGGATCGCCCTCGCCCGGAAGGGGGAGTGCGGCGACGCCGTCCCGCTGCTCGAAGAGGCCGAGGGCCTCCGGCACCGGCCCGAGACCGCGGTCGCGCTCGCGAGCTGTTACGAGATGGCGGCCGAGCTCCTCCAGGCGAGCGCCCTCTACGGCGTCGTCGCCGAGGAGCCGCCCGATCGGACCCACACCCGCGGCGACCGCGCGGCCATCCAGATCGCCAAGCGCAAGCAGCGCGAGATCGAGGACCGCATCCCCACGCTCACCTTCGTGATCCCCAAGGGCTACGAGGGCGTCGTCGTCACGATCGACGGCGAGCCCCTCGAACAGCCGGCCGAGCCGCAGAAGGTCGATCCCGGCGACGAGCTCGCGGTCGTGATGAAGGCCAAGGGCCGCAAGGAGCGCAAGGAGACGATCACCCTCGAAGAGCGCGAGCGCCGCATCGTCACGCTCGAGCTCGCGCCGCTCGGATCCGCGGCCGCGCCCGGGCCCATGGTCCCTTCGAAGGAGCCACGCCTCTGGCTCGGCGCAGCGTACCGCGGCTACATCATCCCGCGTTTCGCCATGAACATCTTCGGCGACGGCGGGCGCACCGTGATCGCGCCGGGCGGCGCGCTGAGCCTCGTGCGCCCCGCGGGCAACCTCGACATCACCTTCACCCTCGGGTACGCGGCCTTCTTCCTGCCACCCACGCCCTTCAAGCCGCGCGGCACGCCCGACACCGAGTACGAGATCGCCTCTGCCGATCTCTCCTCCCTCCAAGCTTCGTTCGAGCTCGTATGGAACATCCCGCTCGATCGTCGGCAGCGCTTCCGCTTCCGCATCGGCGGGGGCCTCGGCGTCGGCTACACCTTCCTCGGCGGCCTCTACCGCACGCAGGCGTATCCGCCCGGCTTTTCGCCCGCGGATCCGTACACCTACCGGCCTTGCACGGCGCCGAACGATCCAGCGGGCAGCTTCCGGTACTGCAACCAGCTCGACAAAGACGTCGACCATTACGGCGGGTACGAAGAGCCGAGCTGGTTCTCGGGCGGCGTGCGGCCGCTCGTCTACCCGTGGATCGTCTTGCCCCTCGTCGGCCTCTCGTTCCGCCCCACGCCGGGCGTCTCGATCGATCTCGACGTCGCGCCGACCCTCTCGGGGATCCTCACCGGCCTCGGCGTGCGCTTCGGGCTCTGATCCTTCGAGCCCCAACGAACCCGAGCGCCACGAGCGCGAGCGCCGGCGCCAGAGGTCCCGCCTCGCGCGCGCCCGGCCCGCGTCCCACGCTGCAATCGCCCTCCGTCTGCTTCGCCGCGCACTCCGGCGAGAAGCCGTGGCGGGGCAGGGGATTGCAGCGCGCCGTATCGACGAGCTCCTCCGCGGGCGGATACGCCTCGCAGATCGCCGCGATGTCGTCCGCCGCGAGCGTGCGCGGCAGCAGGCTGCCCGACGTGTAGTTCGGCCACATCGTCGCGTTCGCGTCCTCGGCGTGCGCGAGCCCGAGGAAGTGCCCAGCCTCGTGCGTCATCACGGAGAGCAGATCCGTCTGCACCTCTTCGAGGTTGTCCGACGTCGTGAACGGGAAGCCGTGCGTGTTGACCTCGATGTCCGCGTCGTAGATCTCGCCCGTCCGCGTATCGAACGTCACGGTCGTCAGCGCGATGTTGTGCGGCCCATCCGGGTGCGTCCACGTCGCGTCACGGAACACCACCACGTTCGCGTTGCCCGCGTTCGAGTTGTACTCGATGCGGTTGCACAAGATCGGCCCGAGGTTCTGCACGTGGATGTTCGGCGGCCCAGGCACCGCCGTCTCGCAGACCGGCTGCTCCCACGCCCGGAACGACTCCTCGACGACCCCCACGGCCAGCGGATACGGCACCTCCTCGGACGCATCCACCTGCACGCTCACGCCCACGCACGGCCGCTTCCAGAGCAGCGGCTTGCAAGCCGGATCGTCCCACGGCGGCGGCCCGCAGAGCTGGCCCTCGGCGCACGTCGAGGCGCGGCAATAAGCGTGTGCGTCCGAAGCAGCGCTCGTCACGAGCGCCATCCCGATCAAGAGACCGAGGCGAGGCGTCGAGCGCATGCCGGCTCCTCCGCGCTCAGGGGGCGAGCTCGATCGTCCTGCCGAGCTTGCGCGAAAGCACGCCCTGCACGGTCGTCCACAGCTCTGCGCCGTCCTTCGATGCGTGCCAGCTCGCGCCTCCGGCGCGCGGATCGAAGTGCCAGGCGTTCCGCTCAGCGGCCATCCAGATTTGCCGCGCCGCGCGATGGCTGTTGATGACGTACTTGGTCCCGTCCTGGAACTCGACCGTGAGGACCCCCATCTGCAGATCCACCTCGATCCCGTCCAGGTCGCCGAGCGCTCGCTCGAGCTTGCGCAGCGTGTCGTCCGCGGCGCGTTCGAACTCCCGTTCCGAGATGCCCTCGGTGCTCATGGGTCGAACCTACCTCGGGCGAAGGCGACCGCCAAGCCGCCGCGCCCCGCTTTCGTTTGGCGTCCAGATTGACTAGGATGGGCTGCCACCCGAGGACGCCTCGCGCATGCCGGAGAAGAAGAAGATCACCCCCGGCCTGGTCATCGCCGGCCGGTATAGCGTGATCCAGGAGATCGGCCGCGGCGCGGTCGGCTCCGTGCACCTCGTGCAGCACATCCACACGGACGAGCAGTTTGCCCTCAAACTGCTGCACGACCCGGCCGCGGCGAGCCCCGAGAAGATCGCCCGCTTCCGCGTGGAGGCACGCGCCCCGGCAAGGATCGACAGCGACCACGTGGTTCGCATCACGGACGCCGACGTCGCGCCCGAGCTGAACGGCGCGCCCTTCTTCGTGATGGAGTACCTGCGCGGTCGTGACCTCGGCGCCGAGCTCGACATGCGCGGCCCGCTCCCCGCCCCCGAGGTCGTGCTCTACATGCGCCAGGCAGCACGCGCGCTCGACAAAGCGCACGCCCTCGGCATCGTCCACCGCGATCTCAAGCCAGAAAACCTCATCCTGATCGAGCGCGAAGACGGCGTGCCGTGCATCAAGCTCGTCGACTTCGGCATCGCCAAGCTCACAGGCGACGCCGCCACGATCGCGCAGATCGTCTCGCGCACACAGACCGGCCGCATCTTCGGCACGCCGCTCTTCATGTCACCCGAGCAAGCCACAGGCCGCGTCTCGCTCGTCGGTCCCGCGACAGACGTGTGGGCCCTCGGCCTCGTCGCGAACCGTCTCCTCACGGGCCGTGATCATTTCGAATCCGACACCGTCGCCGAGCTGATCGGCAAAATCGCATACGACCCCATCCGCCCCCCAAGCGAGCTCGGCACGATGCTCGGCCCTGCCTACGACGCCTGGTTCCTCCGCTGCTGCCACCGCGAAATCGGCAAGCGCTTCCGCTCCGCAGGCGAAGCCGTCACCGCGCTCGCCGCCGCCCTCGGCGTCGAAGAGGGCGACGCGCTCATCGACGCCGTCATCTCCTCGCGACGCGCCCTCGGCAGCATGGCGTACAGCGAGACGATGCGCGCGCCGCCCTCCTCAGGCCGCGACTCCATCGACATCCTCCTCGACGCCCTCGAATCCAAAGGCCCCCCCGCGCCGTCCTCGCCCGCGAGCGCATCCACATTCCCCGCCATCAAGCCTCCACCCGTCCCCAAGCTCCCCGCCACGCTCTCAGACCCCGAGCTGCCCGCGCACCTACGCCCGCCGCCGAGCACGACCGCCGTCACGACCTCCGCCGACGTCCCCGTGCAGCCAACCCTCGACCCCCCACCCGCACCTCGCGCCTCACGCGGCGCCCTCGTCGTCGGCCTCGTCATCGCCGCAGCACTCGCAGCAGGTCTCGTGATCGGTCTCGGCTTCGTCGGCTCGAGCCGCACGAGCGAGCCCCTCTCCACAACGAGCGCCTCGCCCGCCGCCTCAGGTCTCCCCTCATCCGTCCGCGCAGGCGTCACGCCCCCACCCTCGACCTCTCGATCGACCATCCTCCCCGCCACCACGATCGCGCCAGCCCCCTCAGCCTCGGTCGCGCCCAGCGTCCTTCCGCGAGGCACCGTGCCCCGGAAGGATCCGCTTTACGGTCGTCATTAGGCGTCGCGCCGGGGCGCTGCCCCGGTCCCCGCGGGGGGCTGTCCGCCCCCTCGACCCCGGACCAGGCACGGCCTGGACCGAGGTGGAAGAACTGCGCGATGCGCAGTTCTTCCAGCGGGCCGGTGGCAAGACCATGGAGGGGCGTCTCGAGCTGGCGGCGTGCACCGAGGAGGTCGACGCGAGGCGAGCCGTTCGGTGGACGATGGCCGGTGGGTGTCGACACGAGGCGACCCCCTCGGGAGAGGATGACCTGCGGGTGTCGACGCGAGGCGACCTCCTCGGGAGAGGATGACCCGCGGGGGTCGACGCGAGGCGGCCTCCTCGGGAGAGGATGACCTGCAGGGGTCGACACGAGGCGACCCCCTCGGGAGAGGATGGCCTGCGGGGGTCGACGCGAGGCGACCTCCTCGGGAGAGGATGACCTGCGGGTGTCGACACGAGGCGACCCCCTCGGGACAACAGAGCTAGACCATTGCTTGGACCTATTGCGAGCCCCCGCTCACACGTTCGCGCTTGACGGTTGTATGCAGGCCCGACAACCTCGCCCGCATCCAGGCTCTCTATGATTCCGGGGAGCTGCGCACGGGAGAGCAGGGCGATGCATAGCTTTGTTTCGAGGGTGCGCTGGGCGTGCTCTCTGTGCCGCGCGGGGGCCTCATGGCGTGCGTCACGGATCTGCCTCTTTGCGCTCCTCGTCCTCGGAGTCCTATCTCGGTCGGCGGCTGCGTTCGCGCAAGAATGCAAGCGTAGGACGCCGATCCGGTACATCGGCATCTGCACACACCCGCACGGCCAGACGCACAACGAGTGGACCTATGATTTCTCGGGCCATCCGGTGTTCGGCCCAGCGGCTCGGCAGCTCGTCGCCTGCCACGACGTCCTGCCGCTCTTCGTCTTCGATCCGCGCGCCGACCTGAAGAATCGTGGCTTGATTCCCATCCCGTTCCACGACAAGGCGGTGGCTTGCGAGCCGCCGCCTCCGCCCAAGCCGAAGCCTGCGCTTCCGCCTGCCCCGGCGAAGGAGCAGGAGCCGCCACCGAAGGAGAAGGCGGACGATGAGGGCGGCAGCGGGAAGGGCGGGGGCGGCAAAGGCGGCGGGAGCGGCGGCGAGGACGACCCGCGGAGCATCGAGAAGCGCGTCGAGAAGCATCGCATCCGGAGCGAGAGCCCGCCCGACGAGCCGAGGCGACCGAAGAACAACGTCCACGGCGTGCTTTCGAACGAGCCGCAACTACCGTCCTCGACGGGCATTTTGAGCGAGGAAGGCGTCTTGCCCTCGCGCGACGAGGTGCATCCGCGGAAATGCGTAGACGAGCATTGCACGCTCGTGGATCGAGGCGGCGCGCTGCCGGAATACGCATTCCGGCAGGGGGCGCCGGTCATGAGCGTGGTGCCGCATGAATGCGAAGAGAAGACGACGCATGGAATCGTCCAGGTCTCGGACGCCTCCGGCAGTGGCCGCGACTGCGACCAGGAGCAGATCGACTGCTTCCGGCGCTGCTGGCGGGTGAAGCCACCGTGGCCGATGAAGAAGGGCACGTCGGCTCACTACCGGTACTGCCAAACCAAGTGCCTTGCAGAGTACATGGACTGTTTGGCAAGCGAGGGGCTTCGACGAACATTCGAGACGATAGCAGAGGCTGCCGCTTGGCTGAAGCGCCATCCGGAAGTCGCCGCCGGGACAATCGTCGTGATCGGTGGCATTGTGTACGTGGTATCGACCGGCGGGGCGGGCGCGCTCGTGCTCATCCCCCTGGGCGCATGAGCTTGCTAGCGGGAGGAACAACAATGAGCCGTGGCCATCCGAACTTTTTGCCCGACGAGACACTGAGGACGCTGGAGGTCATTGCAGAAAAATATGACGAAGGCTCACCTGAGCGCGCGGCGCTCGAGGTCGCAGCCAAGGGACTTCTGTTCATACACGCTGCTGAACATGGTAATGCATTCGTCACATACCTCGAACAGTTCGACGCCGATCTCACGGAAGAGCAGCGTCGGCACCTGGAAAGGATGGGTCTCCGCTAGGGCCAGAGCACCCGCATTGCTCGATGCCATCAAGCCGTACTTTAGGAAGTGACCCACGCCATCGAGGTGTGAGATGAGGACAGAAGTTCGAATCTTGTTCAGAAGCGACCGCATCCCAGAGGGGCCCCATGCGCTGCTGGACACCGCGCGTTGCGGTCCCGACGTCGCGGAACTCGAGGAAGGCGCGATCTTCTCCGTCGTCACCCTTGATGAAAGGGACGAGCGCCTGCCGCGCCTCCTGCATCTCCTCACGGAGCGGGGCGCGTCCTCGTCACCCCGAAGATCTGGCGCATCTTCCGCGACGCAGGCGTCACCGGCTTCGACTGGCTCCCGATCCGCGTCGTCGACGAATAGACCGGACGACACGTTGCTTCCGCGGCGGATCTGGACATAGAAAGCGAGCAACCCTCCGCGCCCATGCTCCCCGATCGCCTCATCACCCTCCTCGTCGTCGCCGGTTACCTCCTCGCGCTCATCCTCGCCGGTGCCTACGTCACCCGGCGATCGAAGGGCTTCTCCGACTACGTCACAGGCGGCGGCAAGATCCCCGCGTGGATGCTCGCCCTCTCCTTCATGGCGAACTTCGTCAGCTCGAACTCCTTCGTCGGCCACGCCGGCAAGAGCTTCGAAGTCGGCCTCGGCTGGTGTGTCGTCGGCGGCTTCCTCGTCGTCGCCTGCGCGCTCTCCTTCACCTTCTTCGCCCCGCGCTTCGCCGAGTTCGCCCGGACGAACGGCGCCCTCACGCTGCCGGACTTTTTCGAACGCCGCTTCGGATCCCGCCCCCTCGCGGTCTTCGTCCAATGGATCGTCGTCCTCACGACCCTGCTCTACGTCCTCGCCGTCTTGCGAGGCACGGCCCTCGTCGTCGCGTCGGGCCTCGGCCTCTCGTATTCCGTGGCGCTGCTCGTCGTCTACTTCGTCACGATCGTCTATTGCCTGCTCGGCGGCTTATGGGCGGATGTGCTCACGGACGTCGTGCAATCGGTCGTCCTCCTCGGCGGCGCCGTCCTGCTCTTCGTCGCGGTCCTCTCCGCCTCGCCCGAGCCCGCCGCGCCCCCGCCTCCGCCGCTCCGTCCCCTCTCCGTCGCGCAGCTCGTCGCCGTTGGCCTCTCGGGCGCCGTCAAACTCGTCGCCGACCCCAAGCAGGTCATGGTCTTTTATGCCTTCGGCGACGGCGCGCAGGCCCGCCGCTTCCGGCACTTCGCGCCGCTCCTGCTCCTCCTCGTCCTCGGCTGCCTCTTTCCCGTCGGGTATTTCGCGCGCTCGCTCGTCCCCTTCGTGCGTGACGTCGACGAAGTCGTCCCCCGCCTCGTCTTCGAGCGGGGCCTCCTCGGCGCGGCCTTTGGCCCCATCTTCCTCGTCGCGCTCCTCGCGGCCTCGATGTCCTCGCTCGACTCCGCATTGCTCGTCGTCGCCTCGTGCCTCGAAAAACACGTCGTCGCGCCGCTCGCCCGACGCGAGCCGAGCGAGCGCCGCACCCGCGGGATCCTCTTCCTCGTCGCGACCCTCGTCCTCCTCCTCTCCTTCCGCCCCCTCGGCGACATCGTCTCCCTCTCGACCCTCGCGGGCGCCCTCCTCGGCGCCTCGCTCCTGCCCCTCCTCTGTGTAGGCCTCTTCGGACAGCCGATTCCCCCGCGCGTCGCATTCCTTTCCCTCACGCTCGGCCTCGTCGGAGCCCTCGCCGGCAAGCTCGTCCCGCTGGCGCTCGGCATCCGCTCGCCCTGGCTCCAGGACATTTTCGTCGGCCTCCTCCTCGCGACCTTGCCCCTCGCCATCCATTGGGCCCGCCGCCCCCGCGTCTCCGCTTCCGTTCCCGGCTGATGCTCGTGCTGCTCCCCCGATATCGCCCGCGACGCATTCATGGATACTTTTGCGTGACAGGAAACGATTGCTAATCTCCCTCGCTCTGAAATGAATTCGTGTCGAATTCAGGGGGGAGCGTGACGATGGCTGCATCTTCTCTTGCGCATGCATGGAAACGGGCCACCAGGATGCTCGTGTGGGGAGCCCTGACGTGTCCCGTGTTCGCGGGGTGCATCGGGGACACAGGCAAGGACGACGAATTCATCGGCGAGACGGACGACCACCTGTTCGCGAGGCCCGCCGGATACTGGCCCAAGGATGCGAGCAACGTGGCGAGAGTCCCGGTGTGCTGGCTGGATCCTGGTCGGGGTACGGAGAAAGGGTGGGTGAGGACGTCCGTGGAAACGCGGTGGGGGGTGTATTCGAGGGTCAACTTCACCGGATGGGGTTCGTGCGATGCGAGCACACCCGCCTACGCGATCCGGATCCGGATCGAGGACACGACGATGGCGGCGCGCGCCTACACCGGTAGGAGCGCTTTTTTTCCTAGCATGTGGCTCAATTTCGACTTTCAGAATTGGAACCCCGCGTGCCAGAACCAGCGTGAGCACTGCATCCGTTCCATCGCCATTCACGAATTCGGGCATGCGCTGAGCTTCTATCACGAGCAGGACTCGCCGGGGAACAATGGTCAGTGCACCAGTCACGTCGAAGTTCGACCCGACGGCGTCATGCTCACGCAATACGACCCTGATTCGAGCATGAATTATTGCTATCCCTACCGCGAAACGCTGAGCCCGCTCGATATTCAAGGTCTCAGGGTCGTTTACGGTCCGGACACGCTCGTCGAGCCACCCGTCGCCGACAGGGGCTACGGCGACCGGCGGTGGATGGCCGACTTCAACGGCGACGGCAAGGCCGACTATTGCCGTGCGGTGGGGAACTCGTCGGGCTCGGGGAGCTACCTGAGCTGCTCGTTGTCCAATGGCTCGGGTTTCTCCGGAGATGTGCTCGCGCCGGTGGGGGACTGGGGCTACGGAGACCGGCGGTGGATGGCCGACTTCAACGGCGACGGCAAGGCCGACTATTGCCGTGCGACGGGGAACTCGTCGGGTGCAGGTAGCTACCTGCGCTGCTCGCTGTCGAATGGCTCGGGTTTCTCCGGAGATGTGCTCGCGCCGGTGGGGGACTGGGGCTACGGCGACAGGCGGTGGATGGCCGACTTCAATGGCGACGGCAAGGCCGACTATTGCCGTGCGGTGGGGAACTCGTCGGGGGCAGGTAGCAACCTGGGCTGCTCGCTGTCGAATGGCGCGGGTTTCTCCGGAGAGGTGCTCGCGCCGGTGGGGGACTGGGGCTACGGCGACAGGCGGTGGATGGCCGACTTCAATGGCGACGGCAAGGCCGACTATTGCCGTGCGGTGGGGAACTCGTCGGGCGCGGGCAGCAACCTGGGCTGCTCGTTGTCCAATGGCTCGGGTTTCTCCGGACAGGTGCTCACGCCGGTGGGGGATTGGGGCTACGGAGACAGGCGGTGGATGGTCGATTTCAACGGCGACAGCAAGGTTGACTACTGCCGCGCGGTTGGTTCTTCCGATGGCTATGGCGCCTACCTCGGCTGTGCGTTGTCCACGGGAGCTGGCTTCTCTGGAGAGCACCAGACCCCCGTCCAGAGCTGGGGAAGCCTCAGCTCTTCGTGGTGGGCTGACTTCGATGGCAACGGTCGACCTGATTTCTGCCGCTTCATGTCAGGTCTAGCGTGTTCGTTGGTTGCAGACGTCAAGCTCTGAAAGAGCTCCCGATGGCGCCGGCCGATCACGTCACGGGTGATGGCATGACCTCCGTCTCCGTCTGAACCTCCATCCATCCGCGACGCAGCCGGCGCGGCCCGGACGAATCCCCGTTTTTCGAGGACGTAGAAAGCGGGATGGATACCCGAAAAAGGCCGAGCCCCTCGGTGGAATTTCTACATTTTACGGGTCAGACTCCTCCCCGGAACATCTGATTTCTTTCTGGGGGGCTTACATGGACACGAATCGAGCATTCGTGGCGGGCGCCATGCTCTTGGCATGGGGAGCGCTCGCCGCGTGTAGTGGCTCGGATGCGATCGAACAGAGAACGGGCCCCGGGGGTGCGTCGGACGAGGTCACCACGAGCACCGGCGGGAGCGTCGGCGCCGCGACCGTGGGCGCTGGCGGCGCCGGAATGGGCGGCGCGGGAGGCGATACGAACGGGACCGGCGCAGGCGGTTCCCTAGGGGAAGGCGGAGGCGGAAGCGGAAGCGGAAGCGGTGGCGGCGGCGGCGGCGCTGGCGGAAGCGGTGGCGGCGGCGCTGGCGGCGGCGTCGCCGCAGGCGGAAGCGGCGGCGCTGGTGGTATCGATCCCACCGGCGGCGGCGGTTTCGGCAGCGCATCGGCCGGCTGCTCGACCGATCTCGACTGCAACGACGCGATCGACTGCACCCTCGACAAATGCGTCGCCGGCGAATGCAACCACGGTCCGGACAGCGCGAAGTGCGCCGACGGGACCTATTGCAACGGCGTCGAAATCTGCGACCCCGCGCTCGGCTGCGTCGACACCTCCGATCCCTGCGACGACGGCGTCGATTGCACCGTGGATGCCTGCGACGAGGCGACCGACGCTTGCAGCCACACGCCGGACGACACCTTCTGCGACAACGCGATCCTCTGCGACGGGGTGGAGACTTGCCATCCCACCCTCGGCTGCATGTCCTCCGCCCCGATCGACTGCAATGACGGGATCCCTTGCACCGAAGACTATTGTGATCTCCAGAAGGACGCCTGCAGGCACTACCCGAACGACGGCAAGTGCGCAAATGGCCAGTTCTGCGACGGCGTGGAGACGTGCGACCCGGCGCTCGGCTGTCAGATGGGCACGCCCGTCGATTGCGCCGACAGCGTCGGCTGCACGAACGATGCTTGCAACGAGCTCACCGATGCCTGCGTCCACGTCCTCGAAGACGCACCCTGCGACGACGGCCTGTCTTGCAACGGCAAGGAGACCTGCGGCCTCACCGGCTGCATCGCGGGCAACCCCATCCTCTGCAACGACGGCCTCTCCTGCACGAGCGACGCCTGCTCCGAGGCGTTCGACGGTTGCATCTTCACCCCCATGGACGCCGCGTGCAACGACGGCCTCCTCTGCAATGGCAAGGAGACCTGCTCGCCCTCGGGCCCCGCGCCCTCGGGTTGCGTCCTCGGCACCGCGATGGCGTGCCCGGCCGACAACGTCGCATGCACCGTCGAGGCCTGCGACGAGGCGCTCGGCGGCTGCAAATCCACCGCAACCAATGCCCTGTGCGTCGCCGGCGAGCTCTGCATCCCCGCCGCCGGCGGCTGCACCGCGGCCCTGCCTTGCGCCACGGCCGCCGATTGCGACGACGGCGACGCCTGCAACGGCAAGGAGACCTGCGACGTCGTCTGCAAGGCCGGCACGCCCAAGAGCTGCGACGATGGCATCGCCTGCACGATCGACGCCTGCCAACCGGCGACCGGCGCGTGCACCCATGCGCCGAACCACGAGGTCTGCGACGACGGGTGGGCCTGCAGCGGCGTCGAGACCTGCAACCCGCAGATGGGCTGCACCAAGGGCGCGCCCGTGAATTGCGACGACGGCATCGCCTGCACCTACGACCTCTGCCACGACCCCGCCGGCACCTGCGCCCATTACCCGCAGGACTACCTTTGCGACGACGCCACCTTTTGCGACGGCGTCGAGGTCTGTGATCCGCTCCAGGGCTGCATCGAGGGCACGCCCGTCACGTGCAACGACGGCATCGACTGCACCACCGACGTCTGCGACGAGCTGATCGATACCTGCAAAGGCATCCCGGACGACTCCCTTTGCCCCTGCAACCAGACCTGCGACGCGAGCCAGGGCGGCTGCGGCAGCTTCTGCAAGGTCGCGACCTGCCAGGGCAAGGTCTACGCGTGTGGGGACTGCGTCGACAACGACGGCGACTGCAAGACCGACACGGCCGACGAACAATGCCTCGGCCCCTGCGACAACACCGAGGACAGCTTTTACGGCGGCATCCCCGGCCAGAACAACGCGCCGTGCAAGAGCGATTGTTATTTCGACGCCGACACCGGCTCCGGCAACGACGCCTGCTACTGGAGCCACAAATGCGACCCGCTCTCGGTCGCGCCGAACTACCCGCCCGCGGGCAGCCAGTGCGCGTACAACCCGAACGCGAGCATCCCCGGGTCCAGCGGCACCTGCGGCATGGCCGCCCAGGCCCAATCGGCGACCTGCGACAGCTATTGTGGCCCGCTCACCCCGAACGGATGTGATTGCTTCGGCTGCTGCGTGCTCCCGGGGCTCCCCCACGCCGTCTGGCTCGGCTCCGAGGACGCCGCCGGCGCCGGGAGCTGCACGCTCCAGACCCTGAACGATCCACTTCTCTGCAAGCCCTGCACCCAGGTCCCGGCCTGCGATAATCCCTGCGACACCTGCGAGGTCTGCATCGGCAAGCCCAACCTGCCGCCCGAGTGCATCGAGCAGCAATGCGACCCGGGCGTACCCAAGTGTGGCCTGCCCGGCCAGCCCTCGTGCCCCGACGGATATAGCTGCGTCACCGGCTGCTGCGCCCCGATCCCCCAATGAAGGCGCCGCGCCCCGCCGCTTGCGCAACCTGATCGAATGGCCTTGCGCGACTTGCGCAAGGACCTCTTGCGCAAATCGCGCGCCGTGAAACCCGCCCCGCCTGCGATCTCCCTCGTTTCGCGCAAATACCCTCTCCGTCCCCGTGTGGCACGGTCGCTGCTCTTGCGGCCGTCGAGCCCGCGGGGCGGGCTCGAGGGAGGTCCACGTGAGACGGCCGAATCGAGTATTTCTCCTCTGCGCGCCGGCCCTCGCCACGGCGATCGTCTGCTTCGGCAGCGATGCGCTCGCGCAGGGCAGCGCCACCGTGCAGGGCAAGGTCATCAATGCCGAGACGAACCAGCCGGTCCCGAACGTCGTCGTTACGGCCACCTCGCCCGCGCTCCAGGGCGAGGAGCTCGTCGTGACCGACAAGGCGGGCAATTACCGCATCCCGAGCTTGCCACCCGGCGATTCGTACGTCATTCGCGCCGACGGCGGCAGCGGCTTCCGGCCCTTTGCCTCCAAGCCCTTCACGCTCCGCGCGGGCGGCTCGGCGCTCGTCCAGATCCAGATCCTCCCCGAGACCATGGAAACCGGGATCGTGATCCTCGTGGAAGCCACCCCGCCGGTCATCGATTACACGACCGGCGTCAAGACCAGCGTCGGCCCCGAGTTCACCCGGCGCGTCCCGACGAACCCGCCGACCGGCAAAGGCGGCGCGACCCGCTCCTTCGAAGGCCTCGCCACCATCGCCCCCGGCACCTTCACGGACACCTACGGCGTCTCCGTCAATGGCACGACCTCCCCGGAGAACGGCTTCGTCATCGACGGCCTCTCCGCGAACGACGCCGCGTTCGGCATCCTCGGCACGCCGCTCTCCAGCGAGTTCGTCCGCGAGGTCAACGTCATCACGGCCGGTTATCTGCCCGAATACGGCCGCTCGATCGGCGGCGTCATGGATGTCGTCACGAAGAGCGGCTCGAACGCGTTTCACGGCTCCTTCTTCAGCGCCATGACGCCCGGCGCGCTCGAAGGCGAGCGCACCCGTATTCCCCGCGTGGGGAGCACCATCCAGACGAACCCGAGCCTCGCGACCATCCAGGACATCGGCTTCGAGCTCGGCGGCCCCATTCTGCAAGATCGGCTCTGGTTCTTCACCGGCATGAGCCTCGCCATCCAGAAGACGCGCCTCGAACGCTCGCTGAACAAGCTCCTCTACGTCGAAAACCCGGACGGCACGCCCGCCGTGGACTCCATGGGGAACCCCATTCCGATCCGCGATTCCGAGACCGGGTTTCAGCAGACCTCGCTCCTGCCAGGGACGAAGACCACCCAGTACGCCACGAGCCGGACGTACCAGTACATCGGAAAGCTCACGTTCAAGGCCAACCAGGACCACAACATCTCGCTCTCGGTCTTCGGCGTGCCGCAGACCTCGGGCGGCGCCGGCGATTATCCCTTCAACCTCCAGACCGGCGGCTCTGCGCCGAACTTGCAAGGGCCGTACTCGGCGTTCGGCGGGATCAACGAATCGTTCTCGAACAACGTCGTCCTGAAGACCTCCTCGTCCTTCAAGGAGAAAAAGTACCTGCTCGATACGACGATCGGCTGGGTCCATGGCTCAATCACCCAGGCCGCCGCCGACGGCAGCGGCGTCGCCGACATCGGCTCGCCGGGCACCATGGCGGGGATCCCGAACGTCGGGTGGCGCAGGTCCTCGGGCGGGCGGTATCCGATCACCGAATTCGAGAACCTCCCGGCGGCCGCGCGCGAGGCCTGCGCGCCCGGCGGCAGCGCGGAGATCGCCTCGCTTTATTGCCCCGTCGTCAACTACGCCACGGGCGGCCCCGGCCTCTTGCGCCAGGCCTCGCAGAACCGCATCCAGGGCCGGGCCATCTTCACCGCGATCGGCAGCCTCCTCGGCCAGCACATCCTGAAGGCCGGCATTGACTTCGAGGCCCTCGATTACACCAGCGCCCGCGGCGTGAGCGGCGGCAATGCGTTCCGCGAGACCCCGGACGGCGCCTTTTTCCTCGACGCCCGCCGCTTCGGCTTCCTGGAAGGCCCCGACCGCCCCGTCTTCTTGAACTCGTTCTCCACCACCTCGCGCTCCTATACCGTGGGCGGGTTCGTCCAGGATAGCTGGAACATCCTCGACCGTGTCACGCTGAACCTCGGCGTTCGGTACGATGCGCAGGTCGTCACGGGCAACGACGGCCGCATTGGCATGACGCTCCCGAACCAGTGGTCGCCCCGCGTCGGCGTCATCTGGGATCCGTCCCGAAAAGGCAAAGCCAAGATCTTCGGCAATTTCGCGCGGTTTTACCAGGCCATCACCCTGAACCTCGTCGACCGCTCCTTCCCCGGCGAGCTCCAGATCTACTCCCTGCGCGGCTCGAACGTCTGCGATCCGCGGGATCCCGCGCAGGTCCGCGGCGCTTGTGACGATCCGCAGAACCTCACCACGATCAACGGAAACACCGATCCCACCCGGAAATTCGGCGCCACCGGCTCCGACCGTGTCCCCGTCGATCCGGACATCAAGCCCCAGTCCTCCGATCAGCTCGTCCTCGGCGGCGAATACGAGCTCTTCACCGGCGCGCGCATCGGCGGCGCCTACACCCACCAAACGCTCAACCATGCCGTCGAGGACATGAGCCGGGACGAGGCGAACACCTACTTCATCGGAAACCCCGGCCACGGCATCGCCAAGGACTTCCCCGAGGCCGTCCGCGATTACGACTCCTTCATGATCTTCTTCGAGAAGGCGTTCGCGAACCGCTGGCTCGCGCAGGCGAGCTACACCGCGGCCTATCTGCGCGGCAACCTCGCCGGCCTCTTCCGGCCCGAGACGCAGCAGCTCGATCCGAACATCAACTCCGATTTCGACCTCATCTCGCTCCTGCCGAACCGCAACGGCCCGCTCCCCGGCGACCGCACCCACTCCATCAAGGTCTTCGGCGCCAAGGAGTTCGTCCTGCCGGGCAACGTCAGCATCAGCGTCGGCGGCAGCTACACCGCCCGCTCGGGCACGCCCATCAACGTCCTCGGCGCGCACCCGCAATACCTCACGGGCGAGGTCTTCATCTTGCCGCGCGGCGAAGGCGGCAGGACGCCGTGGGTCCATTCGATCGACACGAACGTCACGGCCGGCTTCCAGCTCGGCAAGGACAAGAGCGTGACCTTCGGCGTCGACATCTTCAACATCTTCAACTTCCAGGCCGTGACCGGCGTGGACTCGAATTACACGTTCGCCGACGTCCGCCCCATCGCCGGAGGCACCATGGACGACCTCCCGGCGGCGAAGGGCAAGCTCGTGTACTGGGACGGCCAGCCCTTCAACGACGTCGACAAGAACCCCAATTTCGGAAACCCCAACGCATTCCAGCTCCCGAGGCAGGTCCGCTTCAACGCGCGGGTCACCTTCTGAGCGCGCCGACGAGGAGACGAAACCATGAAACAACGTCATTCCTTCCTCGCCGCCGCGGCCCTCGGCCTCGGCCTCGCCTCGTTCGGCGGCGCCTCGTGCTCGCAGCCCCCGATCCAGTGCGTCGTCGGGCACGGGCCGTTCATCGCGAAATACACGCTCGTCTCTGGGACGGGCGCGTGCGCCGACCTCGTCGGCGAGGAGATCGGCCTCTCCACGTTCCTCGCGCCGAACGCCGATCGGACCCTCGCCGATTACGACAAACGCAGCATCGCCGTCCAGTCCGACACGTTCGGCGGCCTCGTCCGGGAGCGCGAGGGGCTCGGGGCAGGGGAGGACGACATTCCTTATGCGCTCGGCGCGTACACGACGAACCCCGACGAGCGGGATCTTTGTTTTGCCGGCGCCGCGGGCACGGCCGCGCTCGCGGCCGCGGAGCTCGATCTCCCGGAGGCCGAGAGCATGGACAACATGGGAAACCCCGTCACGTTGCCCGCGAAGCGGCTCCGACAAACGTGGGAGAACCTCTCCGTGTACGTGACCGCCGCCGCGCCGGGCACGCAGATGGTCGGCACGATGACGTACGAGGACCTCCTCGAGGGCTGCTCGGCGACGTACACGTTCGTCGCGCTCTTCCCAGCGGTCCACTGCGCGAAGGCCGACGCCGACGGCAAACCCACGAACGAGCCGGACGACGCGCTCTGCGCGACAACAGGAAACGCCGCCGAAGGCGTCACGCCCTCCGGGATCAACCCCGATTACCGCGTGAAATGTGATCCCACGCTGCTTTATTGCGTGCTCGACGAGACGCCGCGCGCCGCGCCCTGATCCTCAGGCGCTCGCAGAGGCCCCGAACGGACCCACCCTCCGCACCGCGGGCGTTCGCTCCCGCGCCTCCCGCGCCGCCGGCTCTTCGAGATCACGGCTCTCGGCGAGCGCGTAGATCGCCACGATCTCCGAGAGATCGAAGCTCCGATCCCGCGGCGGATTGAGCAGCACCTCCAGCCGCTCCCGCGCCTTCTCGTCCACGGTCCGCCGCTCGATCGCGATCGGAATCACCTGCCGCGGCGCGAGCGCCTGCCGCAGCTCGTCGAACCGCACGGCGCCCTTCGCCGCTGCCGCGTGGTCCCCCGGCTCCAGCCGCACGATCTCCTGCCCATATTCGCCGAGGATCTCGTCGTAGAGCGCGGTCACGCCGGGCACGAACGCGCTGTGCACCATGAAGTAGTTCTTGATCCTGTCGGTGCTCACGAGCGAGAGCCGCAGCCGGTCCGCCGAAGCGAACCCGCATTTCTTCGCGTCCACGAGCCTGCGCGCGTGCTCGCCCTTCTGCACCGAGGCGAACTCCGCGAGCACGTGCAGCCGCTCGCCCCGCGCGAGCTCGCCGCGCTCGAGCGCCGCCACGAACCGGAGCAGCCGCATCGTCGTCCGCGCGTCCCGATCCACCGCGTCCGGCTCGCTCAGGAAGATCACGGCGCCCACGGGCCCGCCCTTCTTCGCGCACGCCACTGCGAACGACGCGAGATCGTGCCCGCGCTGCGTGTACACGGTCACCCGCCCGCCGTGCTCCAGCGGCATCGTCACGCCCTCGCGCCCCGGCGGCGGCACGTCGCGCTCGATGCCGATGCCGAGCGACGCGAGGCGCGCCGCGAGCGGCATCCGCTCGTCGCCGCGCTCGCCGAGCACGAGCGTCGCGTCCACGCCCGGCATGAACCGCGCGAGCTCTTGCACCATCGACGGCAGCGCCGGGCTGTAGCCCACGACGAGCACGCGCGAGAGCAGCCCCCGCGCCATGTGCGTGTCCTCGGCCCACGTGTGGACCTCGGGCCGCGGCGTCGCCGGCGGATCCACCCGCGTGATCCCGCGCCCCATCACGAGATCCCGCCCGTACCTGCGCAGCGGCGCGTACGTCGCCGTGACCCCGATGATCCCGCGGAGCAGCTTCGTCGGGATCTGCCCCGCGCGCGCCCCGAGCTTCCACGCGCCCGAGCCCACCTCCGGATCACGCAGCGGGTTCAGCCATTGCTCCAGGTCCGCCACGGGCACGAGCCCGCGTGTCCGTTGCGGCGTCGTCTCCCCCAGGAAAACCCCGGTGAGCAGCACGCCGCGCTCCTCGTACGCTGCCCGCGCGAGCTGTTCGAACGGGACGAACCCGTCCTTACCGCCGAGCGTCTCGATCGCCTCCGTCTCGCCGGGCTCCACGAACATGTGCGTGTAGAACTCCGACCCGTCGGCCGTCATGAGGTCCGTGTAGAGCGCCTCGACCCCCGGCGTGACGAGGTGCTGACACAAGAAAAGCCCAAGGAAACGCGGCATGTCGAGCGGGAACGTATGAGGTCCACCGATCGCCATCACGAGCGCGCGGTTCTCGCTCTCCACCACCTCGACGAAGACCTGCGCGTCGTGGTTCTGCGCGCGGAACGACGCGAGCGTCATCGTCGTCACCGCGTCCGCGTCGGGCCCCGCGTCCGCGCGGGAGAGCAGGATCGCGCGCTTCGCCGTCGCCGCCGACACCCGCGCGAGCGCGTCCGGATCCCAGCCGTCGCCTTCGCGGTACATCACCCACCGCATCATCGGCTCGTAGAGGTACCCGGGCGGGTTCTCCGTCGTCCCGAGCAGCGCCATCCGCGGCAGGGCGTGCCGGCGCGGCATCGCCCCGCGCCCGAGCATCCATTGCAGGATCTCCGCCGGCCGGAAGAAGCTCCGCAGCATCCGGTTTCGCTCGTAGAGCCGCGCGAACTCCCGCACGAGCATCTCCGCCTCGTGCACCGGCCCGATCACCAGCGAGTGCTCGTCGTAGTCGACCGTGCGCCGCCGCTCGGCCCGCACCACCTGATCGACGATGTTCGAGCCGATGCCGATGATGAACGACACCATGAACACGCCCACGATCGTGAGCCCCAGCGAGAGCAGCGCGATCGGCGCTGGCACGTTGATCGTCCCGACCAGGTTGTCCGCGCTCTCGAGCTGCCGGAACGCCCACCACACCCGATCGAAAAAATCAGCGTCGGCCCCGACCCCGTTGCCCGTGTAGTCGTAGCGGATCGCCAGGTGATCCAGCACCACAGCCGCGCCGAACGCGAGCGACCAGACCGCGACCGTCACGAGCCCGAACTGCTGGAGCTGCTCGCGCCGCGTCACGATCGCGTACACATCGGCCGCGAGCTCGCGGGCGAAGCGCAAGAGGAGCAAGAGCCGCGCGAGCCGGAGCGAGAGCAGCGGAGCGACGTACCTGGGATCGCCGATCTGCTCGAAGGGCACGAAGCTCAGGAGCGCGAGCAGATCGACGACCAGGAAAAACCATTCGAAGCGCTTGATCTCCTCGCGGGGCCGGCGCAGGGCGATCCAGCGCAGCGCGAGCTCGATCGTGAAGACCGCGAGGAAGACGGGCCGGAGCGCGTTCTCCAGCCGGGGCAGGGGCAGGAGCGAGACGAGGATGCAGATCGCGAGCGCGATCTTCACCGGCCGTTTGTCGAGCAGCGCGGCGACGCGGCGGGGGAGGCTCGGTGCCCGGGGGGCCATCACGCCCGAGCATAGACCCCCGGACGGCCGCGTTTCCAGCGGCCTCCGCGCGCCGCCGCCGTCACGACGAGAGCAAGGCCTCGCTCGTCGCTTCGAGCTTCTCCCCCGTCGCCTCCACGACCTCCAGCGCCCGCACGTCCTCGCTCGCCTCCGCCGCGTGCGCCGTGTCCGCGAGCAGGTACGCGCGCCGGAGCGCCGCCACGTGCGCGCCGATGCGTTGATCCACGCGCCGCGCCACCGCCGCGGGCGCGTCCGCGAGCGCGCCCTTTCCCCCGGCGCGCGCTCGTTCGAGCCGCGCGCGCGCCTCGCCGAGCCGCACGAGCGCCTTCCAGCTCGCGCGCAC
Source organism: Polyangium sorediatum (assembly GCF_029946465.1). NCBI lineage: Bacteria > Pseudomonadati > Myxococcota > Polyangiales > Polyangiaceae > Polyangium > Polyangium sorediatum. The sequence continues at coordinate 10,451 of NZ_JARZHI010000045.1, read as the reverse complement.
CTCGCGCGCCGCCGCCGCGTCGAGCAGCCGTTCGTCGACGTGCCTCCGCAGCGCCGCGCCTTCCCGCAAGGACGCGCCCGCCTCCTCGCCACCATCCTCCGCGAGCCCGTCGAGCGCGTACGCCACCGGATCGTCCGCCTCCACGAAGAGCGGCAGCGCCGCGAGCACGGCCGCGACGAGCGACGCGACCACGCGGATCGCCGCGGAGCCGCTCCCGTACGCCGCCGTGATCGTCCCCGCGAGCGCGCCTGCGACGAGCGCGCCGCCCACGTGCACGAGCCGCGCCGTCCCGGCCTTCACCCGCGTCGTCCGCTCCGCGTACGCGAACGCCACGAGCAGCGCGCCGGCCGCGGCCGGGGACGCCGGCCCCACGAGCGCCGCGGCGAGCGCCCCGAGCGCCCCGCCTGCCGCGGCGAGACCCTCGATCGTCGCGCTCGCCGTGAGCGAGAGCAACACTCCGAGCGCGAGCAGCGCGATCGATCCGGTGACGAGCCCGAGCCGGCCCGCGAAGGGCCACAAACCAAACGCCGCCGCGGCGGCCACGAGGAGGGCGAGCTTCCGCATGATTCCTTGCTTCTCCAACGGGTTGTCGTTCAGTACGAGGCCGCGCGGCCGAGGTTCGAGAACTCCTTGTCGGCCATGCTCCGCGCCGCCGCCTTCGCGCCCGCGCTCTTCGGCGGCGCCGCGTGGATCTCCTTCTTCGCCCGCTCGTACGCGTCCACCTGCGCCTGGATCGCCGTCGCGGCCGGCGCGGGCGCCGCCGCCGCTGCGGCCTTCAGCGCGCCGATGTTCTCGTCGACGATCCGCTGCGCCGCCTGCATGTCGCCTTGCTCCAGCGCCGCGGCCGCCTCGATTTGTCGGCTCGACGCGAGCGCGCTCGTCGCCTCCGCGAACGCCGCCCGATCCACGCTGCGCTCCGCCTCCCGCGCATCGGCCGTCCCTTGCACATCGAGCGGCGACAGCGCCACGCGCGTCCGCTCTCCGCCCACGAGCGACCAGCCCACCTCGCCGCCGATCGAGAGCTTTTGCCCTGCCTCCGCGTTCGCCGCGAGCTCCACGACCACGCGCCGCTCATCGCCCGCGAAGAGCGAGCCGATCCGCAACCGCACCTCCCGCCCATCGTTCTCCGTCCGCGCCTCCGCGCCGATCGCCCGGACGAACCGCACGCCCTCGGGGAGCACGAGCTGCGCCTCCGTCGCCTCGACCGTCGTCGCGGCCGTCTCTTCGAGCTCGCGGCGCAGGAACGTCCGGAGGGCCGCGCCGTCCTTCACGAACGCGAAGTTGCCGCGCCCTGCCTCCGCGACCCCGCCCATGTACCCCGGATCGAAGTCGAGCCCGATCCCGAGCGACGACACCGTCACCCGATCCTCCACGCCGTCCCGCGCGATCCGCTCGGCCGCGATGCGCCCGCTGTCGAGCCCGTCGCTCACGAGGACCACCCGCTTCACGCGCCCCGGCGAGGCGTTCGCCAGGGTCCCCATCCCTTGCGAAAGCGCCGGCGGGATGTTCGTCCCTCCGCTCGCGGAGAGCTCCGAGATGTTCGCGAGGAGCCGCTCGCGCACGTCACCCACGCGCGCGAGCGGCTGCAGGACCTCGCTGTCCGACGCGTAACGCACGAGCGTGATCTGATCGTCGTCGCGCAGCTCGCGGATGAGCTCCGCCACGGCTTCCTTGGCCTGCTTCATCTTGCTCTCGGTCATCATCGAGCCCGACGTATCGAGCACGATCGCGAGCGCGAGCGGCGCCCGCTCCCGCGTGTCCGTAGGGTCGGCCTTGATCCGCAGCACCGCCGAGACCCGCGCCTCGCTCCCCCCGAACACGCGCGATTGCGTCAGCGTGATCGACCCGCGCGCGCCGGGCCCCGAGAACGTCGCGCCCGCGCCTCCTTCGCTCGGGCTCGCGAACGCCACGTTCGTCCGCGCGCCGAGCGGCGCCCTGTGCAGGATGAGCCCTCCTGCGCAGAGCGCGAGCAGGCTCGCGGCGAGCGCGCGGCGGGTGCGGGGGACACGGAGCCATCGGTTCGTCATGACACACTTCTCCCGGCACGCGCCGGACGCCCGGCGCGTGGAAACATCGCCCCTCGGGCGCTCACGAGGGGGAGCGCGCGGGGCGACGAACGTCAGTGGCGTACGTCTACGGACGAGCGGGCGGTTCGGTCTAAATGACGTAGCGTCACGTTTCGAGACGTGCGAGAGTCCCGGCCGATCGAGGGAAACCGATGAATCTCAGTGAACCGCTCAAGCAGCGTATCGAGGCGCTCGTCCGGTCCGACCGGGTCGTGCTCTTCATGAAGGGCTCGCGCCGATTTCCGCAATGCGGGTTCTCCGGCGCCGTCGTGCAGATCCTGGACGCCGTGGTGCCCAGCTACACGACCGTGAACGTCCTCGAAGATCCCGAGATTCGCGAGGGCATCAAGGCCTACGCGAGCTGGCCCACGATCCCGCAGCTCTACATCGACGGCGAGTTCGTCGGCGGGGCCGACATCATCCGGGAGATGCGTGAGAGCGGCGAGCTCGCGCAGAAGCTCGGCGGGGCCGCGGGCGGCGGCGGCGAGGTGAAGGCGCCGAAGATCACGATCAGCGAGGCAGCGAAGCGCGCGTTCACCGAGGCCGCGGCCGAGGCGCCGGGCGAGCTGCTCCGCTTCGAGGTGAGCCCGCGCTTCGAGTATGGGCTGTTTTTCGGGCCGCGCGCCGAGGGCGACATCGAGGTCGACGCAGGCGGCCTCACGGTCCTCGTCGACCCGGCGAGCGCGCGCCTTTCCGACGGCGTCTCCATTGATTTCGTGGACGGCCCCGAGGGCGCCGGCTTCCGGATCGAGAACCCGAACGAGCCGCCGCGCGTCCGGCAGCTCTCCGTGCGCAAGCTGAAGGAGATGCTCGACGCGGGCGAGCGCTTCGAGTTCGTCGACGTCCGCACCGACAAGGAGCACGCGATTGCGCGGATCGCGCAAGCGAAGCTCCTCGATCAGGCCGAGCTCGAGCGGCTCGAAGCGCTGCCCAAGGACACGCCGATCGTCTTCCATTGCCACCACGGCGGCCGCAGCCGCTCGGCGGCGGAGGCGTTCGTGGGGCGCGGTTTTTCCAAGGTATACAACCTCGAGGGGGGCATCGACGCCTGGTCGGTCGCAGTCGACCCCTCGGTTCCGCGGTATTGACGAATTTCGGAGGAAACGCGCGTGTCCTACCACATGACCACGTTCCAGGGCTCGATCCCGGCGGCGATCGAGAAGGCCATCAAGGAAAAGATCAGCGACGCCGTGGTGGAGGTGCAGGGCGGGGGAGGGCATTTCGAGATCTCCGTCACCAGCGCCGTCTTCGCGGGCAAGAACACGCTGGAGAAGCACCGCCTCGTCCTCGGCGCGATCGCGCACCTCATGGCGGGGAACGACGCCCCCGTCCACGCCGTCGACAAATTGAATACGCGCGTCCCCTCCTGACGCTGCGCATTGGTAAGCGCCGCGCCGGGGCGCTGCCCCGGACCCCGCGGGGGGCTGTCCGCCCCCTCGACCCCGGACCAGCGAGGCGCTGGACCCAGGGTTGAAAAACTGCGCGGTGCGCAGTTTTTCAAACAGGCCGACGAAGAACCCAGGTTGCCAGCCGAACCCGCAGCGCGGCTGTCTCGGTGGGCAACGCCGCTGCCGGTCTTGACCGGGCCTGTTCGATGAACTGCGCACCGCGCAGTTCATCGAGCTTGGGTCCAGCCCCTGGCTGGTCCGGGTGCAGGGGCGGACAGCCCCTGCTGGGGCCTGGGGCAACGCCCCAGCGAGGCGGCTTCACGCTGAGACCCACGCGACCTCGCGCTGCTAGAGTGGGCGCGATGTTCCGAAGCGCCTTCTTCGCGGCGACGCTCGCGCCCCTGGTCCTCGGCTGTGGGGCTTCCCCCGCGCCTGCCCTGCAATCACGACCTCCCGCGGATTTCGTGTTCCTCGGCGGCGCCGTCCGTACGATGGATCCGGCGCGCCCCGAGGCCAGCGCGATCGCCGTGCGGGGCGATCGCATCGTCGCGGTCGGCACGGACGCCGAGGTCGGCTCGTTCATTGGGCCGGAGACCCGCGTGGAGCGCCTCGCCGGCCGCGCTGTGATTCCTGGCCTCGTCGACGGCCATTGCCACCTCCACGGCCTCGGCGCCGCGCTCGAGAGCCTCGACGTGCGCGGCAAGAAGAGCCCCGAGGACGTCGCCCGGCTCGTCGTGGCGGAAGCAAAAGGCCGTGCTCCGGGCGAATGGATCACGGGCCGCGGCTGGGATCAAAACCTCTTCACCCCCGCAGCGTTCCCCACGCACGCCCCGCTCGACGCCGCCGTCCCCGGAAGGCCCGTCGCGCTCACCCGCATCGACGGTCACGCGTTATGGGCCAACGCAGCCGCCTTGCGGATCGCCGGCATCGACGAAAAAACCGCCGATCCCCCGGGGGGCCGCATTCTGCGTGACGCCACCGGCGCGCCTACCGGCGTCTTCATCGACAATGCCATGGACCTCGTCACGGCGAAGATCCCCGGCGAACCGCCCGAGGTCACCGAGCGCCGCATCCTGCGGGCCTCCGAGCGCGCGCTTTCGCTCGGCCTCACGGGCGTGCACGAGATGGGCATCGACGACGCGACCGTCGCCGTCTACCGCAAGCTCGCGGCCGAGGGCCGGCTCCCGATCCGCGTGTACGCCTATCTCGCGGGCGGACCGAACCTCTCCGCCTTGTCGCAACGAAAACCCGACATCGACCCGCAAGGCACGGCCATGTTCGTCCTGCGCGGGGTCAAGCTCTTCGCTGACGGCGCCCTCGGCTCCCGCGGCGCCGCGCTCCTCGCGCCGTACACCGACGAGCCGAAGAGCGTGGGCCTCTCGATTGCGGACCGGACCACCCTCACCGAAGCGGCCCGCATCCTCGCCGACGCGGGCTACCAGCTCGCCGTGCACGCCATCGGCGACCGCGCCAACCGCGACGTGCTCGACGCCTTCGCCGCGCTCGGCGAGGGCCGGGCGCGCGCGCTTCGTTTCCGTGTCGAGCATGCGCAGGTCCTCGCGCCCGAGGATCTGCCGCGGTTCGCCGCGCTCGGCGTCCTCGCCTCCATGCAGCCGACCCACGCCACGAGCGACATGCCCTGGGCTCCGGCGCGCCTCGGCCCCGAGCGGCTGCGCGGCGCGTATGCTTGGCGCTCTCTCCTCGACAGCGGCGCGCGCCTCGTCTTCGGCTCGGATTTCCCCGTCGAGGAGCCCTCGCCCCTCCTCGGCCTGTGGGCCGCCGTGAGCCGCCAGGATCCCTCGGGCGCACCGCCGGGGGGCTTCTTGCCCGAGCAACGCATCTCCCTCGACGAGGCGCTCGCCGCCTTCACCACGGGCCCGGCTTACGCCTCGTTCACCGAGGCCACCCACGGCCGCATCGCCCCCGGCTACGTCGCCGATCTGACCGTCTTTGCAGGCGCGCTCGCCGCGGATCGACCGCTGCTCGACGTGAAGATCGACCGCGTGATCCTGGGCGGCAAGGTGGCGTTTGGCGCCGCGCTCTCGAAACCGGAGGCCCCGTGACGAACCTCGTCCTTCGCGTGCTCCTCTTCCTCGCTCTCGGATTCGCGCTCGGCTGGGCGCATGCGAAGGCCATCGCCGAGGGCGAGCGAATTCACCACGAGACGGGGGAGCGCGCGCGCCCGACGATCATCTTCGTCCTCCGCCTCGTCCTCCTTTGCGTCGCGTTTGGCTTGATTGGAAAGTCCGGCTCGATGCCGCTCCTCGCGTCCCTCCTCGGGTTCGTCGTCGCGCGGCTCGTTCGCCGCCGTGGAACGAAGCTGCCACACAAGTGACGAGCTCTTCGCGACCGAATCCTTCTGTACGGCCGCCCCGGATCGATCTAAGGAACGATCCTCGGGGAGGGGTCCTAGCCATCGATGGGGGAGAATGGACGTCCAGGAAATCCAGCGATTGCAAGAGGAGACCGAGCGGCTCCGTGCGCGCGTGACCGAGCTCGAAGCGGCGCTCCAGGCCGCGAACCACCGGGCGGACCTCTACCAGGCATTCTTCGAGCATTTGCCCGTCCCGGCCGGCGTGCACGACGCCGAGGGGTGGCTCGTCGAGATCAACCGAGTCGACCGGGAAATGCTCGCCATCCCCTCGCGTGAGCTCGTCGTCGGCAAACACAACCTGTTCGAGGACCCGGAGGCCGTGGCCCGGGGGTATACCGCGCACCTCGAGCGGGCCCTGCGTGGGGAGACCGTGGTCATGCCGCCCACCTCGTACGATACGGCGGAGGCGGGAATCGAGCGCACCGAGGATCGGAAGGTCTGGACGCAGACCTCGTTCCAGCCCGTCGACGTCCACGGAAAGCGGTACACGGTCGAGGTGAACCTCGACGTGACCGAGCGGATCCGGGCGCAGCGCGCGCTGGAGGAGAGCCAGCGGTTCTTGCTCGGGATCGTCGAGAACGCGCCCTCGCTCGTGTACGTGAAGGACCTCGCGGGCCGTTATCTGCTCGTCAACGGCCAGGCCGAGCGTTTCTTCGGGGCGAACCGCGCGCAGCTCCTCGGCAAGACCGACGTGGAGCTCTTCTCGCCCGGGATCGCGGAGGCCTACATGGTCTCGGATGCCCAGGTGATCCGGACCGGCGAGCCGCTCGTGCGGGACGACGTGATGCCCCGCGAAGGCGGCGTCGCCACGTTCGTCACGACGAAATTCCCCCTCCGCGACGCCGAGGGCAAACCCATGGCCGTGTGCAGCATCTCGGTCGACGTCAGCGAGCAAAAGGAAGCGGAGGCGTGCGCGCGGAAGCTCCAGGAGGAAATGTTGCACCTGCAGGACGCCACGCTCCGCGCCCTCTCGACGCCGCTCCTGCCGATCGCCGAGGGCGTCGTGGTGATGCCGCTCATCGGCACCATCGACGCCCGCCGCGCCGATCAGGTGCTCGAGACGTTGCTCCCCGGCATCGCGGAGAACCAGGCGTCGATCGTCATCCTCGACGTCACGGGCGTGCCCGTCGTCGACGAGCACGTCGCCAGCGTCCTCGTGCAGGCCGCGCGCGCGGTCGAGCTGCTCGGGGCCGAGATCGTCTTGACGGGCATTCGGCCGGCGATGGCCCGCACCCTCGTCGAGATCGGCGCCGAGCTCGGACACATGCGCACCCGGAGCACGCTCCAAGGCGGCATCGCCCTCGCGCTCGGCCGCGGCCGCGGCCGCGCCAAACGTTAGTTCGTCGTGTCCTTCGCGGCGAGCGCCTCGTTCGCCATTTCCTCGTACGACAGGCGCCGGACGCGCGTGAGCTCCGTGTCGTCGTATTGCCGGGCCATGAACTCCTTGCCCACGCCCCCGACGCGGCCGAGCAGATCGCCGAGCAGCCTGCCCGTGATCGGGTGATCGACCCCGTCCTGCAAGACCCGCAAGAACCGCGTGAACGGCCGCCGCGGCGTCTCCTCCTTCCGCCCGAGGAGCTGCATCCGCTTGAACGCGTCGCGCAGCCGTTTGCCCTCGGGATCAACGAAGTTCATCGGATCGAGGAACACGTCGCGGATGAACGGATGCGCGGAGTGCAGCATGAACACGAACGCCTTCGCGCCCCGGGCCCGCTCCACGAGCGAGAGCTTCGTCTCGCGCTCGGCCATCCGCCGCTCGTACGCCTCGGACCCGTAATACTCGGCCATGTGGTAGTCGATCGCGATGTGGCGCGACTCGTCGCGGTTGATGAGCGTCATCGCCGCCTGGCTCATCTCGTCGTGCACGAAATCGTTGATCGACCGGAGGAGCGCGATGTCCAGGATGAGCTCCCCGGCCACGATGTACGCGTTCGCGACGTCGTCGCTCAGGTAATGGATCGCGTCCACGAAATGCGGCGCGAACGCCGTCAGGCTCGGGCTCTGCCGATACAGCTTGTAATGGTGCACGTCATAAAAGTCCGCGAGCATCTGCGCCGCGTGCGCGTGCCGCACCTCGTCGATCACGAACGTCCGGAAGATCGCCTTCAGCGTCGGATCCTCCACGCGCCGCTCCTGCTCGCGGAAGAGCGCGCCCGCGAGCCGCTCGATCCCCGACATGTCCGTGAAGAGCTGCACGATCGCGATCTCGTCCTCCCGCGACATGGCCCGAGGCTTCCGGCTCCAGTCGAGGTCGCCGACGCGCCACTGATCACGCCGGCAGTTCTCCAGCATCCGTACGAGGTCCATGCCCGCCAGGATACCCGTCGTTATCGGCCCGGTAAAGCGCCCGACCGAGGACGCACACGCGCCCGGGGCACCAGGCTTGCGTTCGTCGGAGCATGCCCATCTCCCGAACCATCGAAAGGACCGCAACGGAGGAAAAATCGCCTCCCGGTCCGTCCAAGCGACCCGAAGCGCCGCCGCCGGTCGAAGACCCCCGCATCCGCAAGGATCCGATCGAGGAGCCGCGCATCCGCAAGGGCCCGATCGAGGAGCCGCCGGCGCCGAGCCCCGTCCCGGGCGAGCCGCCGCCCGCGCCGCCCGTCATCCGGGATCCTCCGGCGCCCACCCAGAAACCGAACGAGGTGATCCGGGTCGCCTGAACGAAGCGCGCACGAGCACCTTGATGCCGCGGATGTCCTTCGGGCATCATCCGGTCCCATGCGCACGGGAGACGTCGTTGACGGACGCTTCGCCATTCTGGAGCGCGCCGGCGTCGGCGGCATGGGATCGGTGTACCGAGCGCTCGATCGGCAGACGACGAAGCTCGTCGCGATCAAGGTCCTCCACGCGCCGGACATGACCTCGCAGGCCCGCTTCCTCAAGGAGGCCAAGGCCCTCGCAGGGCTCGAGCACCCGCACGTCGTCCGCTACGTGACGCACGGCATCTCGTCCGATAGCGAGCCCTACCTCGTGATGGAGTGGCTCGAAGGCGAGAGCCTCGATCGGCGCCTCACGCGCGAGCCCTTGCGCCTCGAAGACAGCCTCGACCTCGCGCGCCGTATCGCCGTGGCCCTCGGCTCCGCCCACACGCGCGGCATCGTCCACCGCGACGTCAAGCCGAGCAACGTCTTCCTCGTCGACGGCGCAATCGACAAGGTCCGGCTCCTCGATTTCGGCATCGCCCGCCTCGACGACGCATCGAGCGGCCTCACCCGCACCGGCAACGTCCTCGGCACCCCCGGGTACATGGCCCCCGAGCAGGCGCGCGGCGACAAACGGTACGTCGACGCCCGCGCCGACGTCTTCTCGCTCGGCTGTCTCCTCTACGAATGTTTGTCGGGTCAACCTCCTTTCCACGGCCCGCACCCGATGGCCATCATCACGAAGCTGCTCGCCGAGGACGCCCCGCGCCTGCGGTCGAGCCGGCACGACGTCCCCGAGGCCCTCGACGCCCTCGTCGCCCGCATGCTCGCGAAGGAGCCCGGCGCCCGCCCCGCAGACGGCGCCGCCGTGGCCGCCGCGCTCGACGCCCTCTCCAACATGAAGAGCGTCGAGCCCCCGCCGCCCTCCATCCGCTCCCGCGCGTACGCGGACGTCTTCCCGTCCATCCCGCCCTCGGCCCCGCCCTCCTCGGACCCGACGATTGGCATGGCGGCGACGATGCCCGGCCTGTCCTCGCTGCGCGAGCTCTCCGACCCCGCCGGCCAGCGCCCCTCGTCGCCGCCGCCGGAGCCCCGATCGAGCCGGATGGTCGATCTCCCGCCGCCAAGCGTCTCACCCGCGAGTGATCGCCGCTGGTTCGAGCGTCTGCCGCGCCCGGCAGGCCGGAGCCCATTCCGGGTGAAGGGCATCGCCTACAAGGGGATGCTCCATTATGTCTCGACGCGCCTCGACGGCGGGATGCCGTCGCTCACGAATACATTCCGTGATCCGATCCTGCGCGAATACCTCACCCAGCCCTTCCTCGCGTCGAGCTTCTACGATTTCTTCCCGCTCGTGGCAGCGAGCGCCGGGTGCGCCTCGCTCGCGAACGTCCAGCTCGAGATCTTCGCGCAGGGCCAGGGCCGCGCGCAAGCAAAGTACGACGCCGACCACGCCTATCGCTCGTTCGTGCAGGGCCGCTCGATCGACGATTTCCCCTCGCGCTTCCGTCTCATCGCCCAGCGATACTACGATTTCGGCGAATGGGAGGCGAACTCGTTCTCGCCAGGCACGATCACGTTCGTGCAGCGAGGCATCCCCGCGTGGGCCATTCCCTGGTACTCCCCGCTGCAATCAGGCTACATCTCGACGCTCGTCGACCTCGTGTCGAACAAGCGGACGTCCGTGACCGTCTACCCGACCCGTCGCGACGGCGTGATCGAGGGCATCCAGACGGTCATCCTCGAAATGGACGTCTCGTACTGAATTCGCGCGCGTCGGGGGGCCGTTGCGCCGGGGCGCTGCCCCGGACCCCGCGGGGGCTATCCGCCCCTCGACCCGGACCAGGCACGGCCCTGAGCACTGGTCTCATCTCACAAGCCCATTCTCCCTGAGGACCCGCAGCATCTCTGCTGCGGGTGCCAGGCGTTCCAGGCCGCGGCTGATGGTGACGGAGCCGGGGGGACCTCCCGAAGACTT
>NZ_JARZHI010000044.1:0-88188 GCF_029946465.1 Polyangium sorediatum | reverse complement strand
CCAGGGGCCTCTGCGTGAGCCGCAAGCGTGTCGAGCGGCTCATGCGCGAGCGCGGCCTCGAAGCGCGCAGCAAGCGCCGTTTCCGGCGCACCACGGACTCGAACCACGCGATGCCTATCGCGCCGAACCTGCTCGGTCGCCAATTCGACGCCAAGGCACCGAACGAGGCGTGGGTGACCGACGTGACGTACATCCCGACGGCCGAGGGCTGGCTGTACTTGGCCACGAGCCTCGACCTGTTCTCGCGGCGGGTCGTCGGCTTCGCGATGAGCGAGCAGAACGACCGCGCCCTCGCGCTCGCGGCGCTCGAGCGGGCGCTACGCGCACGCAGGCCGAAGCCGGGGCTTTTGCACCACTCGGATCGCGGCAGCCCCTACGCCAGCGAGGACTACCGGAAGGCGCTGCGAGAGCGCGGCATCGTCGCGAGCATGAGCCGCACCGGCGGCTGCTGGGACAACGCCGTCGCCGAGAGCTTCTTCGCGACCCTCAAGGCCGAGCTGGTCGACGCGATGCGCTTCCCGACCCGGCAAGCCGCGATGGCGTCGATCGGTGACTACCTCGAGAGGCTCTACAACCACGCCCGGCGGCACTCGTACCTGGGGTACTTGAGCCCGGTCGAGTTCGAATTGCGAGCACAAGTGGCCGCGTTTGCGGCATAGTTGGTTTGTCCACGGGAGCGGGGGAAGATCAATGTCGCCAGCAATCAAAATGTACCGACGACTGGACCGAGCCTCGTTCGATTGATCCTACAACGTGGGATGTTAGAGCCGATGGACCTACTCGACGGTTTATGAGATGAGCTCTACTACGAAAGTAGCCTTGACAATCACCGTCAGCGCATGCGTTCCGGAATGCGCCTGCCAGGCAAACGTCGACGCGCGAAGGGGACAGAGACAAACGAGTTCCATGGCTGCTCCCGATCCTACTTCTTCTTCGGGGTCGTGCTCTGCGCCTTCTCGGCGTTCCGCGATTCCTCCCCGACCGTCGGCTCGTCCTTGCATTTCGGCCCCTGCTGCGCCGCGAGCTCCGCCGTCACGCTCGCGATGCCCCGCTCCGCCTTCGCGGGCATCGGCGCCGGTCTCGCCATCCGATCCCCCACCATCACCGCCACCAGAATCAGCGACATGAGCCCGCCGAGCACGTTCAGCGTTTGCGGCCCCCATCGCATCGAGGCCGCCGCTGCGTTCGTCGAGGCCGCTTGGGATCGGACCATCGCTGCCGCCGTCGATCCATCCGGCCGTGAGGGCAACGTCTCGGGGATCCACGACGCGCCCTCCCTCCCGTTCCAGGACTGCGTGATCCGTGGCTCCGGCGGTGGCCAATCTCGTGTCGCACGCCTCGCTTCCCTCGGCGGCCATGACTCCGTCACGCGCGGCGCCGTGCATGCTCGCAGCGCGAGATACAGGTCGAGCCGATCGGCGACGGCGGTGGTCTTCGCGATCCGTTGCTGCCGGTCTTGCTCCAGGCAATACGCGACGAGATCGTCGAGCTCGGCGTCGACGTTCATCACGTAGTCCGAGACGCGCGGCGTCGGACGCAGGCGCAGGCTATGGCCCTCCTTCAGCTCGAGCGGATAGACCGGACGCACGCCCGTCAGCATCTCGAAGAGCACGACGCCGAGCGAATAGACGTCGGTCCGCGCGTCCACGTCGTGCGGCGACGCGAGCTGCTCGGGGCTCATGTAGGCCGGCGTTCCCACGACGCCGTTGCGCTCGGTCACGAGCGTGTCGTCCGCGTTGAGGTCCTTGGCCACGCCGAAATCGAGGACCTTGACGACGAACCCTTCGGTCCCGGGCTCTTGATGCAGGAAGACGTTCGACGGCTTGAGGTCGCGGTGGATGATGTTTTTCGCGTGCGCCGCCGCGAGCGCGCGGGCGATGTCGCGGCCGATCCGCGCCGCCTCCGGTTGCTCGAGGCGCCTCTTTCGGCACAGCCGATCGGCGAGCGTCTCGCCGTGGAGGAGCTGCATCGCGAGGTACGCCTCGCCGGCGTCCGTCTCCGACGCGTCGTGGACCTCGACGACATTCCGATGCGCGATGGCGCCGCAGAGGCGCGCCTCCCGGCACAATCGATGCCGATGGCTCGAGGAGTCGACGCGGAGAACCTTCACTGCGACACGACGAGAGGTCGCGATGTGCTCGGCCTCCCACACGATGCCCATCGCGCCCTCTCCGAGCGGGCGCAACACGCGATACCTGCCTCCGAGTCGGCTCCCGGCGATCATGCACAGGGCGCTAGCAGTGTTTGCTCCGAAAGGACAAGTTCGTAGCAATAATGAACACAGAGATGGGTCGCAGGATTCCCCCAACGATCAGCGCGCTCGCTCAGAGACCTGACGGGGCAAACGTGCCTTTCGTCTTGTTCACGTTCCTGCACCCGACCCGGAGCGTCAGCGTGCACGGCGGCAGCGGCGTGTACGTCGACGTGGGCTTCACAGTCGCAGTCGCCGCCACCCGCGCGGAGGACGACGGCGGGGCCGCGACGGTGGATGCAGGCGTCGCGCTCGGCGCAGCCGTTTGCGTCGAGGCGGGCGTTGGCGTTGGTGTTGGCGTTGGAGCGGGCGGCGGGGCCGCATGGTGCTCCAACGAAGCCGTCGGTCGAGGGAGCGGCGCTTCTGCGGCGGGCGTGACCGTTGGCGCCTGCGTTGTGTTCGTGGGCTCGCTCCCGGGCAACCCGATCACGACGACGAGCACGACGAGCGCGAGCATGGCTGCCGCGCCGAGCCCGAACGACAAGAGCAGGATCGCACGGCCTTGCCTGCGCCGTGGGATCGTCGAGGTGCTCGTCACGGGCTCTTCGCGTACCGTCGGCGGCGCCGTGAGCTCGGCGGCAGGCAGGGGGATTCCCGCCGTCAACGTCGCGCTTCGCCGATGCGCGGAGAGCGACTCCTGCATCTCGCGTCGCCACGGCGGCAGCGGATCGGGCGTGGGCGCGTTCGCCTGCAAGAACGCCGTGCCATCGGGCGTCGCGTCGGGCGCAGCGAGCAGGGGCGACGACGACTGCGAAGGCCGCGGCGCGGAGATCGCTGCGCTCGACGAAGCACGCCAGATGCGGCTCGACTCCACGAGTGGCGTGAGCAGCGCGCCGAGCTCAGCGGCGCTCGCGAAACGCTTGTCGCGGTCTCGTTCGAGGCAACGCATCACGATGTCCTCGAGCTCCGGCGGCACGTCCCGCACCCGCGCCGAAATCGGCGGGATGGGCGCGATCAGCACCTGGCGCACCACATCTTGCAGCGACCCGGTGAAGGGACGAACACCCGCGAGCAGCTCGTAGAGCAGGATCCCGAGCGACCACAGGTCCGTGCGATGGTCGATGTCCGCGCGTACCCCGACCTGCTCGGGGCTCATGTATCCGGGGGAGCCGATCACCATGCCCGTCATGGTCGCTTGCGTCTCTTCGGTCGGGCCGAGGCTCTTCGCGACGCCGAAGTCGAGCACCTTCACCACGAACTCGTCTTCGCCTGCGCCCGGCGCGCGGTGGAGGAAGACGTTCGCGGGCTTCAGATCGCGGTGCATGATCTTCGCCTGATGGGCCGCTTCGAGGGCGTTCGCGATGTCGCGGGCGATCCGCGCGGCGACCTTCGGCTCGATGCGCCGCTTGTTCTTGAGCATGTCGGCGAGCGACTCGCCGGAGAGGAGCTCGAGCGCGAGGAACGGCTCGCCGTCGTCGGTCTCGCCCGCATCGAGCAGGCGCACGATGTTCGGGTGGGACAAGCGCGACGAGAGCCGCACCTCGCGCAGGAAGCGCTGCCGGAGCTCCGTCGTCGACTTCGAGAGCAACTTGATCGCGACCTCGCGGCGCGTGTCGATCTCCTCCGCAGCCCAGACCGTGCCCATCGTGCCTGCGCCGATGGCCCGGACGAGGCGGTACTTCTTTCCGATCGTGCTTCCAGCTTTCATCGTTGGTCAGGACAGATGTGCCGGCAATGCCGCCAATGCGTCGCATGGTAGCGTACCAGGCGAACCGTGTAACAATTCGTGGTAAGATTTCTTGCGTGCTACCATGGCTGCGTGATTTGATGGCACGAGCCAAACCATGTCCGACACGAGGGGCGAATGACGACGGTCTTCATCATCATCGGCATCATCATCACGGCGCTGGTCGTCGTCTTGATCGTCCTCGGCATGCGCGCCTCGAAGCTCACCGAGGAGCTCGAAGCGGCCGAGATGAAGCACCAGTCGCTCGCCGCGGCGAACCGTGAGCTCCAAGCGCAGGCCGCCTCGCTCGACGCCGAGAACAAGAAGAAGATCGGCTGGCTCGACCACATGGAAGAGGAGCTCAACTGGCACAAGGCCGAGCTCGAGAAGCGGCCGAAGATCGACCGCAAGGTCTACCGGATCCTGACGCTCGGCATGAAGGCGACGGGCAAGAGCTCGCTGACGCTGAAGTGGTCGAACCCGCTCGTGGACCTCGGGACGATCGAGGGGACGAAGATCGAGCGGTACGAGCGCACGGTGAGCCACGTGCGGAACAAGGACACGCTCGTCGAGCACGTGTTCGAGGTGCACGACTGGGGCGGCGAGCACATCGTGGACGCGCAGCAAGAGCTCATCATCGAGGAGATTCATGGGCTCTTGATGGTCGTTGATCTCGGCGGCAAGGACGCGCGGCAGGTCGACACGAACCGCATCGGCGAGCAGCTCAACGAGTTCAACCCGCAGGCGCTGAAGTACTTCTTCAGCCCGAAGACGGTGGCGTCGTGCAAGAGCGTGGTGCTCTTCATCAACAAGAGCGACCTCATCCCGGGCTCGCCCTCGCAAGCCGAGGCGCAGGCGAGGGCGCTCTACACGCCGCTCATCGACAGCCTGCGGCAATACGCGACGCAGATCGACGTGAAGGTGCTCGTCGGGTCGGCGAGCTACGGGCACTCGACGCACGTCCTGTTCTCGCACTTCGTCGAGCAAATTCTCCCGAAGTCGGCCTACGACAACCAGCTTTTGCAGCGCATGAAGTCGGAGTTCCGGTCGCGCGCCTCGACGGTCACGCCCGGGATGAATGCGCCGACGTCACAATCGCAGCCGTTGTTCCCGGCGCCGCAGATCCCGCACGCGCAGCCGCCGCCGTCGAATGGGCACCCGCAGATGCCCGCGCCGCAGCATTACGGGCAGGCTCCGCAGCACGCGCCTGCGCCGCAGGCGGTCCCGCCGAGCTTCGGTCAGCGGCCCGGGCCCGGGTTCGCTCCGCCGAAGCTGAATGTCAAGGGGACGATGCCACTCGAGGACATCAACCCGATGGAACTCACGGCGCCACTCGTGAATCGCCAGCCACCTCCGCGGCGGGGTTGAGCGGAGGGGGACATGGACGAGACACACGTGGTGACAGCGGGATATGAGGTCCCGACGTACAAGGTGCCCTACGGGGCGACCTGGTTCCATTTCCTTCACGGGAACGTGCCGGGGCATCAGATCGACTTCATCTACCGGCCCGATGTGCCGCAGGAACCGCTGACGCGGCAGCATTTCAGCCACCTCTCGCGGCTGGTGAAATACATCGAGCCGCGGCACGGGAGCGCGTATGCGTTCGCGATCGGAAACCTGTCGCGCGACGATACGCAATACGAGCCGGGGCACGGGGGGCTCGCGCTGATTTTCGGGCTGCGCATCAAGGGGGCGAAGGATCACGCGGGGAGGCAAGACCCGCCGTTTTGCCATTCGGCGGCGATCGTCGACCGGAACCTCGACGGTCAGGCGATTTACGGGACGGCGGTGCAGTTTTACCAGAAGCTCTTGCCAGACGAGGAGTCGCAGGCGGAGGGGAGCGGCTGGTATCACACGTACGTGCAGCACGCGCAGAACGCGGACGCGCTGTTCCCGTTGCTGAAGGGGTATCTGGCGGATTTCGAGGATCTGCACACGCCGGGGCCGAGCGGTTTGTCGTTCCGGTGGTCGGTGGAGAACTCGACGCCGCCGAAGCGGGTGGTGATCGTGTACCCGGACCGGGTCGATTTCCCGACGCTGGCGTATTGCATGGCGCGGATCGCGAACGTGCTCGTGGAGTCGGACATCAAGTGGACGGCGATCTCGAATGGGCGCGAGCAGGACGTGGTGGGAGGCTTGACGGTGCGATTCGTGCCGCGGCGCGAGGCGACGGCAGAGCCCGCGGACGTGGTGCTGATGTACCTGGAGCAGGTGCCGGAGGATCCGGCGGAGATCGCGGCACAGCTTTTCAATGCGCACGAGGTGCGGATTTCGCAGATGCCGGACCTGCGCATGAACTGGCGGTTCGTCCAGGGGCAGCAGGCGAAGCAGAATGGGACGGGGCACGGCGCGGGGACGGCGACGACGAGCAATGGAGTCGGTTCGGTGAGGCCCGGGCCGATGCCGATGGAGGAGAGGGCACGGCCGTGGGCCCAACCGGCCGAGGCGCCAGCGGCGGCGGAGGATCCGGCGATCAAGACGGCGGGGCTCGGCGGATTGGTGCAGGTGGTGGAGAAGGCGGCGGCGCCAGGATTGGGGTTGCCGCAGCCGGATCTGGCGGCGGAACTGAAGACGAAGCAGCGGAAGCAGCAGTTTTCGACGTTGATCGGGGTGGGGCTGCTGGTGGTGGTGCTCGGGGTGATTGCGGCGGTGTGGATTGGATCGGCGCCGGTGGTGGTGGAGGAGGGGGCGGGGGCGGGGAGTGCGGCGCCGGGGGTGGGGACGGGGAAGCCGGAGGGGACGGGGGTGCCGGCTGCGGCGCCGAGTGTGAAGGTGCAGGATGCGCCGGTGATTTTGGATCAGCCGGTCGGGACGGCATCGGTGAAGCCGGCGGCAACCACGAAAAGTAAGCCACGCGCAACGTCCACTGGCGCGGCGACCAGCCAGCCGACTGCAAAACCAGCGGTTTCGTCCGGACGGCCCAGGCTATTTTAGTCAAAGAGTGGTGGGAGACTCGCGGCGGCGCAGGAAGCCGGTGCAGGTGTTGCTCTTGCACGGGCGATTCCTGATTTCCGCAGTTTCAGCGCGTCCACAAGAGGCTCGCTCTGGAAGCACACTTCAGCCCTACTTGCACTTCTTGAACAGCCCAACCCCCGTGCACTTCTGCTCCGATGCAGGCTTGTTGCCCGTCGTCTTCGGAACTGGCGCCTTGTACGTGGCCGTCGGCGTCGGCGCCTTCGCGACCTGAGGCGCCGTCGTCGCCGCCGCCGGAGCCGTCATCTCCGGAGGAGCCGTCGTCTCCGCAGGAACCGTCGCCGTCGCAGCCACCACGCTCCCCGCCGGCACACTCGTCCCCTCTGGCTGCGCCGTCACCTGCACCGCCACCTCCGCCTTCACCGGAGGCCGCGGCAACTCCTGCCCGACCGTCCCCGCCGCCGCGCTCCTCGCCGCCTCCTGCCCCGCTTCCTTCCCGCTCGCCGCCTCCTCCCCTGCGCCGATCTTCCCCGCATTCACCACCAGCAACCCGACCACCCCGATCGCCGCCGCCACCCCCGCGCCCATCACGCCGAACAGCACACCCTTCCCGCGCTTCTGCCTCCCCGTCGCCACGGCCGGACCCATCAGCGGCATCGGCGGCGCTGGATACCCGCCCGTCCCGTGCGAAAGCGCGCCCGCCGCCGACGTCGTCCCCGCGTGATCCACACGCCCGCCCGCCAACGTCGCCCGGATCTCCGGTGTGATCATCTGCGTCTGCCCGTTCGCCGCTTGCTCCGGCACCGGCGGATCCAGGTGCACCGACGACTGCCGATGCGCCGCGATTGCCTGCTGCATCTCTTCCTTCCACGCGGGCGCTGGAGACGCGATCGGCAGGTTCGGCTGCAAGAACTGCGTCCCCGTCGACGCGTCCTCCCCACGCGCCACCGACGGCGCGGCACGCCGCATGTTCACGAGCATCCGACCCTGGAGCGGCATCGTCGCGGCGAGATCACTCTCGTCGTCGTCGTCCACGCTCGACGCCATCGCCACGCGTGGCGCGGGATTCGGCAACGGCGCGGTCACGTCCATCGGCGTGAGTGTCGGCGCGCGTTCGGGGCGCGACATGGGCGGCGGCGGCGCTGCCTCGACGCCCGTGAACGTCGGCTTGCGCTGCGGGCCCGTCGTTTGTGGGATCGGCTGATCCACGCCCGTGAACGTCGGCTTGCGCGTCATGGGCCGCTGCATCCCCGCGATCGCGAGCAGCGTGCGCGCAAGCTCGTCCGTGCTCGGGAACCGCGCGTCTCGCTTCGCCGCCGTGCAACGCGCCACGACCTCGTCGAACTCCACGGGCACGTCGCGCACCTTGCTCGATGGCGGCGGCACGGGCGTGATCAGGATGTGACGGATCACGTCCTGCACCGAGCCCGTGAACGGACGGCTTCCCGTCAGCATCTCGTAGAGCACGATCCCGATCGACCAGATGTCCGTGCGGTGATCGAGGTCCTTGCGCATGCCCACTTGCTCGGGGCTCATGTACGCGGGCGAGCCCACGGCGGTGCCCGTCTGCGTCGCGACGCTGTCCACCGAGTCGAGGTTTTTGCACACGCCGAAGTCGAGGATCTTCGACACGAACGTGTCCTCGGGCATGCCCGGCTCGCGGTGCAGGAAGATGTTCGCCGGCTTGAGATCACGATGGATGACCAGCGCGGCATGCGCGACCGCGAGCCCACTCGCGACCTCGCCCGCGATGCGCGCCGCGAGCGTCGGCTCGATGCGCCGCTTCTCTTTCAGCAGGTCGCCGAGGGTTTGCCCCTGCAAGAGCTCGAGCACGAGGAAGGGCTCTCCCTGCGGCGTCTCGCCCACGTCGAAGATCTGGACGATGTTCCGGTGCCACAACTTCCCGCACGCCCGCGCCTCACGCAGCAGGCGCTGGCGCAGGTCGTTCGTCAGGTGCTCCTTCTGCTGCGGCAGGATCAACTTGAGCGCGACCTTGCGGTTCATCGCGTGGTCGTACGCCGCCCACACGGCTCCCATCGCGCCTTGACCGATCGCCTGTTCGAGCCGGTACTTGCCGCCGAGGAGATCGCCCGATTTCATGGTCCCGCGAGCATTCCATGGAAGCGAGCGGTGTCACAAGAATTTTGTTCGCGTCCGTGCTCCGCTTACGAACTTTTGCAGATCGTCTGCGGTTCCCGAGACGATGCCGCATTGGTCTGGGTGCGCGTTCAGCCGCAACACATGTTCCTGGTCGGGGAACGATGCGGAATTGCGAGGGATCTACCGAGCCAAACCGAGGATCACGCCCACACCGATGCCAAAGGCCACGAGGGCGCTCACGGCGAGGCCCAGGAGGGGCAAGCGCTTTCGGGTCTGCGACGCCGGAGCCTGGCTCGACCGTACGACGGGCCTCTCCACGTGCTGCACGGAAGGCGGCGGAGGGGGACTCGGTGGAGGGGTCGCACGCAGCGCCTGCTGCGCGAGCACGGCCCGCGTGTCGATCATGAGCGCGGTGCCGCGGGGCCCCGTGATCCGCTTCCCCGATTCTGGCGCGAGGATCGCCGTCCCTGTTTTGCCGACCGGTGGCTTCGGGGCCGACGAGGGCGCCAATGGCATCGTGGTATCCACCGCCGGCGACGCCGTCCACGGCAGCATCGTTGGAATGGGCGCCGGAGCGTGTCTCGCCAAGGGCTCCGTCGCTTCGAGGTTCGCCGGCACCTCCGGGGGCGCCGCGGCGGGCGCGGGAAGCGAAAGGGCGCGCTCTGCGAGACCGACGTGCACCCGCGACCCTTCTTCGGGTCCCACGTAGGCCTGAAGCAGGCGCTCGACCACTGCGGCGGACGCAATCCGTTTGGCGCGGTCACGTTCGAGGCACATGGCCACGACGTCATCGAACCCCGGCTGGATGTGGCGCAGGATCTCCGACACGCGGGGAATGTTGCCGGTCACGACACGAATGAGCAGCTCTTGTCCCCCGCCGGGGAAAGGTCGCGTCCCGGTGAGCATCTCGAAGAGCACCACGCCCAGCGACCAGACATCCGTGCGGGCGTCGAGATCCCGCGCCCCTTTGATGGCCTCCGGGCTCATGTACGCGGGGGACCCGACAGCGCCGCCGACGGCCGTCACGAGGGATTCGTTCACCGCGAGGTTTTTGGCGACCCCGAAATCGAGGACCTTCACGACGAGCCCGTCGCCTCCGGGCTCCTGATGGAGAAACACATTGGCGGGCTTGAGGTCCCGGTGAATCACGTGCACGGCGTGCGCGGCCGCGAGCGCGCGGGCGATGTCGCGCCCGATCTGGGCGGCGAGGGGCTGCTCGAGTCGACGCTTTCGACGAAGCAGATCGGCGAGCGTCTCGCCGGAGAGGAGCTGCATCACGAGGTAGGGCTCGCCCTCGTGTGTCTCCCCGGTGTCGTACATCTCGATGACGTTTCGGTGCGTAATGGATCCGCAAATGCGCGCTTCGCGGAGCAAGCGGTGCCGGAGGTCCTCGGAGGGCCGGGTGAGCAGCTTGATGGCCACGCGCCGCTGGGTGATCTCGTGCAGGGCTTCCCAAACCACGCCCATGGCACCCGCGCCAAGCTGGCGCAGGAGGCGGTACTTGCCCCCGAGTCGATCCCCAATGTTCATCCGGGGCAGCCTACCACCGCGGATCTTTGTGGGACAACTTCCGTGCGTGCTCCCACACGCCGAGCGCGCCAATCATCGACGTGATTTCTGCGCGCATTTCGGCGCGAACGGCGGCGCGTGATGCACGGGCCGGGGACCGATTTTGTCCCCCGATGAGCCTATCCTCTCGCAAACCGTCGATTTTTGCAAGACTGGTTCTTCGTGAAAATGGCCTCACCTTGGCGGACCCGCTGCGCCGACCCATCGCCGTGCGCGGCGTCACCCCGGAGGACTCCATGCGTGACGTCACCCTCCTCTTCGGAAGACCTCATGTCCCCCAGTTCGCCGAAGATCGCTTCGAGATCGATGTGCTCGCTGCCGAGGAGCTCGGCATCGAGTCGTACGCGATCCCGCTCGACCCCGTCGTGAACGGCGAACCGGAGCGCGCATTGCGCCGGCTGCCGAAGCCCCGGTCCCGGACGTGGCTCTACCGCGGATGGATGTTGAGCGAAGACGAATACACCGGTCTGTACGAAGCAATGCAGGACCGCGGCGAGGAGCTCATCGTGGATCCCGAGAGCTTCGCCGAAGCGATGTACATGCCAAACTACATCCCGCTGCTCGGCGATCACACGGCGCCTACGCGTTGGACCGAAGGCGAAGACATCCGGGAAGCGTGGGAGGTGGCCCTGGAACTCGGGCCGCCGCCGTGGGTGGTGAAGGACCACGTGAAATCGGTCAAGGAGCTCTGGCACCGCGCGTGTTTCGTGCCCGAGGGCGCGACGTACGACGATTTCGCCGAGGTCTGCGAGAAGATCCTGGAGCTCCGCGGGGACCGCTTCGAGCGGGGGTTCGTCGTGCGAACGTACCTCGACCTCGCGACGTTGCCCGGCTGGGCGCCAGGACGCCGCCGTGCGACCGACGAGCACCGCCTCGTGTTCTGGGAGGGGCGGCTCGTGGCGCACGCGCCGTATTACGATGTGGAGTCGACGCTGGAAGATCCGGGGCAATTCGCCTATCTGGGGGAGGTCATCGGCTCCCCTTGCTTCACGGCGGACGTGGCCCGGCTCGAACGTGGCGGGTATACGGTGATCGAAATCAATGACGGCGGTTGTTCGGTTTTCCCCGAGCAGATGGATCCGCGCGATTTCTACCGGGCGGTGCTGCGTTGAGCCATCGGAAGGGCCGCCGCGGCTCGCTTCACCGCTGCGCGAGCCACGCCACGATTTCTGCCGTCGGCGCCGCCCAGGCCTCGCCTCCGGCGGCATAGGTCGCTCGGGCCTCTTCCGCGAGCTTTTTCGCGCGGGCGCGGTCGCTGCCCGCCGCAACCAGGGCGCGCGCCAATAAAAGCCGCGTCGACGCGTCCTTGTACGGCCCCTCGGCGCCCGACGCTCGCAACGAAAGTGCCCGCTCGATCAGCGGGATCGCCGCCGTCGGCTCGCCGGTGGCCATGTGCAGCTCGCCAAGCTTTTCCAGCGGCTCGGCGAGATTGGGGTGCGTGGGCCCGAAAGCCTTCTCGTAAATGGCGACCACCCGCGTGAGGCGAGGTCGGGCGTCGGCGAATGCGCGCTCCATCATCCTCACCTCGGCCAGGTTGAGCAGCGTGGTGGCCAGCGCGGGGTGCTCGGGGCCGAGCGCGCGCTCGCGAATGGACAACGCCCGCTCGGCCGCTGCGCGCGCCGCCGGCAGATCATTCAGCCGGACATGGACCTCCACGCTGTTGTTCAGGACCGTCGCGCAGGCGGGGTGATCCGGCCCGAGCATTCCCTCGAACGTCGCGAGCGCGCTCTGGTAGTGGCCGCGCGCCTCGGCATGACGGCCGAGCGCCACCAGCGCGGCGCCGAGGTTGGTCTTCACCTTGGCGGTGTGGAGGTGCTCGTCGCCATGCAGCCGCTGTTCGAGCGAATGGGCGCGCGAGGCGGCTTCGAGCGCCCGGTCGAGCTTGCCCTCCTCGACGTAGACGGTCGCCTCGTTCCCGGCCAGCGCTGCCTCGAACTCCACATCTCCGCCGAGCCGGGCGATCGCCCCCGCGGCGAGCTCCGCCCAACGGTGCGCATCCGCAGGGCGGCCGAGCGGATGTCCCGCAAGGAACACCAGCGACGTCAGCCCATTCGCGGCCTGCCAATCGTGGCGGCCTGCCTCCGCCGCACGGATCGACGCGAGGAACGTCGCCTCGGCCTCCGCGTGCGCGCCCTGGGACTGCTGCACTTTTCCCAGGAGGTCGAGCGCGTCGGCGAGCAGCGGCTGGTGGGCGATCGCCTTGGCCTCCGCGACCACCTCGTCGGCGAGCGCGCGCACGGGCGCGTATTTCGCAGCGTCGTACAGCGCCTTGCCGCGCGCGAGTTGCCCGCGCGTGTGGTCGATGCGCGCGCGCAGCGCGGGATCGTCCGGCGGCGGCAGCGGACCCGAGAGCGCCGCCACGTCGGCGCAGGTGCGCACCGGGGTCATCGCGTTCACGGCCTGCACGGCGCGGCCGACCGTGGCGCCGTCTGCCTCAGAGAAGATATCGACCAGCGCCTTCAGCTCCTTGGCCCGCAGATCGAGGCAGGCCATGCGCAGCGCGAGCACCGACTCCGCCTGCTCGCCGCGCACCCGCGTCGCCTCGCAGGCATCGACATGGCCGGCGACCCACGCCGCCGCCTGGGCGTCGAGCGCGCGCTCCACCTGCCCGAGCGCCACCGGGGCGAACGGCTCCTTGGACGCGCCGAACGCATCGCGCACGGCGGCTCGCCGCGCATCATCCCACACGCCCGCGAGCTTCTCCTCCGCGCCGCGGCAGACGCGCTGCTGCTCGCGCACGATCCAGGCAGGGACGAGGAGGCCGGCGGTGAGGAGAACGCCCGCGAGGACGGCGACTGCGGCGCGGCGGCGGGTGCGCGCGGGGTCGGCTTCGAGCTGCTGGAGCAGCGCCTCCATGGAGGGAAAACGCTCTTCCTGCTGCGGGCGCAGGGCTCGCAGCAGCACGCGCCGCACGTGCTCCGGCACCTCTCCGCCGCTGGGCGGCTCGGCGGGCCCTCGGGCCTTGCTTGCGGCGAGCTCGTCGAGCGTCTTGCCCTCGAAGGCCGAGCGTCGGTACAGCGCCTCGTACAGCGCGACCGCGAAGCTGAACTGGTCCGCGCGCGGGCCCGCCCTTTCGCCGCGGTGCTGCTCCGGGGACATGTAGAGCGGCGTCCCGAGAAGCGCGCCCGTCCGCGTTAGCGGCGTGGCCGTCCCCTCGGCCGTGGCCTTGCCCGAGGCGTCTTCCCCGGTCCAGCCTGCGAGGCCGAAATCACTCACGCGGGCGCGCCCGTCCTTGCCGAGCAGCACGTTGGCGGGCTTGAAATCCCGGTGCACGAGCCCCGCCGCGTGCGCTGCCACGAGCCCTCGCCCTGCTTGCGTGAAGCGCTCCAGGATCTCGCGGGCGGGGTGTGGCCCCTCTTCGAGCCACGCGGAGAGCGGCTGCCCGTCGACGTATTCCATGGCGATGAAGATCTGGCCACCGTGGCTGTCGACGTCGTAGATCGTCACCACGTTCGGATGCGAGAGCCGCGCGGCGATGCGCGCCTCGCGCAAGAGCCTCGCCGACGCGATGTCGGCCCCGACGCGCGCGGTCACCTCGGCGCGCAGGACCTTGAGCGCCACCTTGCGATCGAGCGCTGGATCGTGTGCAGCATACACGATCCCCATGCCGCCTCTGCCGAGCACATCGGCGAGGGTGTAGCGGTCGAGCTGTGCGCCGCGCTCCAGCGGAGCTGCGTCGTTGAAGGCGGGGGGAGGGGAGGCTTCCTCCGCGTCGCTTCCCGGGGTGATGGATGCTCGAGCCGCCGCGATGACCAGCAAACGGCAGGGCTCGCACGCGTCGATGTGGTCGTCGAGCTTGCCGGCCTCGGCCGCGACGAGCCGCCCCTCGACGAACGCGAGGATGGTGTTCTCGGAAGGGTGCTCCATCGGCGTTGCGGGGCTTTGTGTATCATGGCCGCGTGCATCCGGATCCGCTGCCCCCTCTGTCCCGCGCCTTCTGCGGGCGCCTCGCGCCCTCGCTGGCGACGAGGCTCGGCGACGTCGACGCGCTGGAGCTCCGCTTGCGAGCGCTGCTCGAAGAGGCGCGGCGCGCCTTTTCCGACGTTGTGGTGGACGAGGCAGCGTTCGTCGGGCATCTCGCGGAGCGCATCGCGGGCGAGGACGACATCGAAGAGGCGCTCTCCAGCGTGCTCGCCGCCGATCTCCTGCTCGCCTTCGCGTGCCTTGCGGGCGACGCCGCCGCGTTGCGCGAGATCGGCCGGCGTATCGACGTCGAGGCGCACGCCGCGCTCCGGGGGATGGCCGCCGCGTCCGAGCTCGTCGAGGAGGTGCGATCGGTGCTTGGCCACCGGTTGCTCGTGGGCGACGGGGGAGCGCCGAAACTCGCGACGTACGCCGGGCTCGGGCCGCTCCCGGCGTGGATCCGCGTGGCTGCCCTGCGGACGGGGATCAGCCTGCGCAGGCGAGGTCGGCGCGAGGTGCGCGCGGACGAGCGAGCGCTGCTCGCGGCCATGGATCCGACGCTCGATCCGGAGTCGAGGCTCTCGCGCGAGCGCCACGCGGAGGAGCTACGCGAGGCCCTGCGCGAGGCGATGTCGGCGCTTTCGAGCCGCGACCGCAACCTCCTGCGCATGTACTACGCGGAGGGGATCAAGCTCGACAGGCTGGCGATCATGCATCGCGTGAATGCCTCGACGATCTCCCGCTGGATTGCGCGGGCGCGTGAGGAGGTGCTCGAGCGCACGCGCGGCGGGCTCAGCGCGCGCCTGAAGCTCTCCGCCTCGCAGGTCGAGAGCCTGCTCGGCCTGGCCCAATCGCTGGACGTGAGCCTGGAGAGCTTGCTGGGACGATCGGCCGGCTGAGGCCGGGCGAATTTTTTTTCGACCTTCCGTGCAAGAACCGCAGGCGGCTGGCGTCAGGTAGCGCGAAAGGCGAGCGGGGACCGCGTGCGGGCCGTGGGCGAGGTATGCGCCCGCGTGCGCTCGTGGTCCATCCGCGATTCCAGGTGAAACCCATGCGGTCGTTGATCGGTCTTCTTGTGCCCTCGCTCCTCGTTGGATTCCTTCTCGGCGTCAGTGGTTGTTCGGGGGGAGCCGGCGGTACGGGCGGGGAAGGGGGCGAGGGCGGAGGCGCAGGCGAGGGCGGGGGAGCCGGCGCGGGCGGGACCTGTGATCCGATGAAACAAGGCTTCGTTTCGTGTGGCCCCGAGGGGATCGCCATTGCCTGCCAACCGGGGACCTACTGCTCGGATCCCACGACCTTGACCTGCACCGAGGGTTGCTTGTCGAATGTGAACTGCGGCTGCGGCGAGGTGTGCACGGGCGGCTCGTGTGTCGGCGCAAGTGTATGCGGGGACCAGACGTGCACCGGGGGCGAGGACGCCGCCTCCTGCCCGGCCGACTGCGCGTCGAACCCTTGCGGCAACGGGGTATGCGATGCCGGCGAATCGTTCGGGATCTGTCCTGAAGATTGCGCGCCGCCGAACCCTTGCGGCAACGGGGTATGTGATGCTGGCGAATCGTTCGGGACTTGCCCGGAGGATTGCGCGCCGCCGAATCCTTGCGGCAACGGCGTATGTGATGCCGGCGAGACGTCGCAGAGCTGCGCTCAGGATTGCCCGGACCTGAAGCTCGAGTGCTACGATCATTGCGACGTGTACAACTTCTTCATGTGCTTCAACCCGGGCGGGCTCCAGATCTGCTACGACGCGTGCGACGCTGCCAGCGACGCGATGCTGAAGCAATTCAGCGTCTGCGCCGCGTCCGGGGCGGTGTCGTGCGACCCGAGCTGCTTCGACTACCTCTGAGCCTCTGAGCACCTCTTGCGGCGGGCGAGCGCCGAGCGTCCAACGTCGACCACGCAGCCCGCGGAGCGGCCTCGGCCGATTTCTTGCGGGCTCCGCGTGACGGCTTGCGATTCGCGCTTAGACTTCCTGCGGGACGCCGTCCCTGCGGCGCAACCGCGAAGGAGCAGGCATGAGGCTCGTCGGACAGATACACGTCACGCTCCGGGGCGAGGTCATCCATCGGGAGCCGAGCTTCTGGGAGAGAATCAAGCAACGGCTCGGCGGCTCGCCCGACCTCACGACGGACCGCGTGCGGGTGGCGTTCGAGGCGAGCGCGCTCGTCGACGCGATCAAGCGGGCGCTCATCGGCTTGGGCTTCGACAACGCCGTGTCCCTCGTGGTCGACGATACCGTCGTTTTTCAGGACACGGACGGCAAGGCCGGCGATCTGCCGGATCTCATGATCGCGATGTCGGAGCACACGTCGCTCTTTGGAAGTGGATTCCAGGAGCTGCGGCTGGCGCTCGAACACGAGGAGGCCGGGTTGCACCTGCTCGTGGAGACGCGGGCGTTCACCGAGCACCGCACGGGAGAACCATCGGCGTACGTGTCGGTCGGCGGCCGGCTCCGGGAGCTCGAACCGAAGCGCGGCGAGTCTGCGGACGAATATCGAACGCGGGTCACGCCGCTCGTTTCGGACGGCACGCACCTCGAAAGCGCGCGGCTCCAGTTCGAATCGTTCGTCACGCGCCTCGAGGACGCTTTGCGGGCCACGATGCCCGAGGCCTTCATCTCGCAGAAGCGCGCGGAGGCGCTCGTCGTGAAGCCGTCCCGCGAGGCGGAGCAGGAAACGAAGCTCGATCCATCGAACCCTGCCTACGACCCTTACGCGCGGTATTACCCGAACCCGATGGGGATGATGCTCGACGTGATGCTCCTCTCGTCGCTCATGCACATGATGCACATGCCGATGCTCCATGTGGTGACCCCGTCCGGAGCGCCGGTCGGGTCGGCTGCAGACGTCGCGCAGGAGCCCGACGTGGCCGATTCCGGAGATGCGGGGGACGACGGCGGCGATTTCGGGGGTGACGATTTGGGTGGCGACGATTTGGGTGGGGATTGGGGCGGGTTCGACTGATTCCACGTGGGCTCTGGGCTCGGGGACGCGCCCCGCCCTCCCCGGGCCGGCCCCGCGTCTCCTCCGTTGACAAACGTTCGCAGGGAACCGGTGCACCACGACGAACAGGGCGCCAAGGCTCTTGGCATCGCTGGACATTCAGGCTATCAGGTTTGTCCGAGGCAGGCGAGCCCGAGGAGGAACGTGATGGACGAAGCCAAGCTGCGCGAGAAGTTGTCCAGGATCGAGGCGTTATTCGCCGGCGCGACGACGGAAGGCGAGCGTGTCGCGGCGGCCGAGGCCCGACGACGGATCCAGCAGCGGCTCGCGAGTGTCGAGCGGCTCGACCCGCCGATGGAGTTCCAGTTCACGCTCGCCGACGCCTGGTCGCGAAAGCTCTTTCTTTCGCTGCTCCGACGTTACGACCTCAAACCCTATCGGTACCGCGGCCAGCGTCGGACCACGGTCATGGTAAAGGTGCCGAAGCCGTTCGTACACGAGACGCTGTGGCCCGAGTTCCAGCAGATCAACGCGGCGATGCGCGCGTACCTCGACGAGGTGACCGATCGGATCATCGCCGACGTGATCCACGGCGACAGCTCCGAGGCGTCCGAGGTCGCGGCGCCGCCGCAGCTCGGACCACGCGCGATTGACATCGGCGAGTAGTCTGCGGTTTCCGCGAGGAGCAGGGCGATGAATGAAAAGGTATACTGTTTCGAAGTTGTGAAGGCTGACCTCGACGCGTTTTTGGGCTCGCTCATGCTCGGTACGCTCCAAGCGATGCGGTCGGGGTTGTGGTCGCTCGACGCTGGAATCTGGACGCTCGGCCGGCCCTGCTTCCGCGACCCACTGGAGCGGGCTTCCGTGCCCGAGGAACTTGTTGCGGTGCTTCAAGAGGCCGACGAGCTCTCGGCGCTGGCAGAGCTGGCCGGGCGCGCGGCCGCCGATGCGCGACTCGACGAGCTGATTGCGATCGTCCAGCTTCATCTCGCTAAAGACGAGTCACATCACTGGCGTGCTGTCGTACGCGAATAGGCGTTCGCGGAGGTCCCCTCGAGACCTCCGCGAGCCCGTTACTCGCAGGACGTTTGCGGCGCGTCCACGTACGCCTGGCCGAGCTCCGTCAGCACACCGTCGTCCCCCAGCAGGCTCGCGTTGGCCACGTTGTCCGGGCGACCCGAGAACCACGCATACCGCGCTATGCGCGGCTCGTTCTCCAGGTAGTCGAGCGCGTCGATCATGAACGCTTTTTGCTCGGCGAGCGAGCCTGCGTTGTCGCAGGCGAACTCGGTCAGCCAGAACGGTTTGTCGAACCGCGTCTTGTACGTCTCGATGTGGTTGATGAGCCACCGAGCCTTGTTCGTCCCGTCGCCCTGGCAAGCCGTGTAGATGTGGATGCCGATGTAATCGACGCGGCACCCCTCGCAGGCGGCGAAGAAGTCGTCGAGGTATTTGAAGGGATCCGTCTCCTGGCACGACCCTCCGCAGAAATTCACGGCGGGCGACACCAGCGCGAGGCCACGCGCGTCGGCGATGGCCTCCACATGCGGCCAGAGCGCTGCGGCTTGGGTCGCCGACAGATTGGCCTGCTCGCCGAAATTTGGCTCGTTGAAGCCGAGCAGGAAGCTCGCGCCGTCGGGGATCTCGCCGGCGATCTTCGTGGCTTGCGCGCTGTCGAGGCCGCCGCCGCCCCACACCATCGGCACGTATTCCACGCCGAGCATCTTGTACACGTCGGGTTTGAGGCCTTCGTCCGGCCCATGCGCCCAGTTGTACCACCACGACACCGCCGGCGAGAGCACCTGCATGTCCGCCTTCGAATGGTATCCGTAGGCGACGCCGCGCTTGCAGCCAGTGGGATGGTTTGTCGGCGGCCCGCCGCCTGTCGAGCTGGAACTGCTGCTCTCGGCCATCGACGCGCCGCTGCCGCCGCTGCCGCCACTGCCGCCACTGCCACCACTGCCACCGCTGCCGCCGCTGCCACCGTCGCCCGAGCCTGGGGACGGCTCGCTCGAGCCACACGCGGCAACCGCGACGAGCGCCGCCAAGGCCGCCGCTCCTGCCAACCATTGCGTCCGTGCGTTATGGATCATGGGCATGGTCACCTCTGCGTGGATGTCGATCACTCGGGGAGGCGCATCGAGAGAAGCGCGTCGATCGCATTGCGGGACAGGGCGCCGGGGAGCAACGGGAGCATCTCGGCGGCGGCCGCGGGGATCTTCTCGGGGTGGATGACAGCGACCTGGATTTCCCGCTGCTTCTCGTCGAGGAGAATCATGAAATACCGATCGCCGATGGGCCGGCGCCACACGGGGCAGCCCTCCGCGTCGCCGCCGACTTCGATCTCGGGGCCGCTCGTGTAGGCCTTTTTCGCGCAGGCGTCGACGACCTCGACGTCGTCGGCGAAGGCGTCGCGGTCGCAGCCCTCCCCGCAGACATTGCCGCCCACGTGACCGGCTTGGTAGGAGCGCACGCCGGTGCTCATGAACTCGCGGTTGCTGTATTGATTGTTGTCGAGCACCACCTCGAAGACGTTGATCTCGCCGCAGCCGTCGCCGACCGAGCCCGTCTTCGAATAACAATTGCAGAGCCCGTTCCACTTGCGGCCGCCGTCGCGAATCAGCTCGGACGCGACGAACGCCACCCACGGGCCCGCGTGGCCTTGCCCGCCGCCGTCGCACTTGCTCACGCCTGCGTCATCGAACGTCATCGACGCAAGGAAGACGATGAGCTTCGAGCCCGACCAGCCGAGGTGGTTGATGCCCGGATCGCTCGGGCAATAATAATCTTTCCCGTCTCCACACGCGAACGACGCTTCTTGCATGAAATAGTTCACGCAATCCTTCTGCGTGAGGTCGCCCGTGAAGTCGGAGGACGTCATTTGCCCTTCGGTGACGACGAGGTTCGAGCCGTGGCCGCTCTTGGCGTCCCAGGACGAAATCATCGACCAGGAAGACGCGTCCGCGCCGGGCTGGTAAATGGCGAGCTGCTTCAGGCGGATGGCCTTCATGATGAGGGTCATCTCCTCGTCGAAGGGCGCGAGCGTGGTGCTCGTCGTGTGCTGCTCCTTCATACAGCAGTGTCCACCCCAGGTATCCGTCCCGTCCTTGTAGGTACAGGCCGGATCGCCCGACGCGCGATCGATGCGACGCGGCCACCACCCGGGCGCGCCGACATTGGTGAACGTCATCGTCCCGCCTCGCGTGGGCGTGCTCGGCTCCGTGGGGTGCATCCCCAGGCCTCCGCCGCCGCCGGTGTCCCCGCTCGATGTCGATGACGATGTCGACCCGCTCGCCCCGGCGCCCCCGGTGCCTCCTGCGCCCCCGGTGCCTCCTGCGCCCCCCGTTCCCTCCTCGCGCGCGCTTCCGCAGGCGCAGGCGAGGAGGGCGAGAGCCGCGTGAACGAATTGCCTAGAGAGCTTCGTCATGAGTTCTCCTCCTTGCGTCCCTCGCGCATTCCTGCGCCCTTGCGGTCCTCATTCTCGTTCGAGGGCTCAGAGATCCTCGATCACGATGAATGCGCGTTGACCTTCACCCAGGTGCCCGCTGATCCGGTACGTCGACCGCGCCTCGTCGATCGTGATGAGCTTTTCGCCCGTGGCGCGAGGGAGCCACTCGTCGCCGTCCCACTCGTAGAAGAGCTCGCCCAGGAGCTCGGCGGCGCCGTTCGGATCGTCCTTCCGGTACACCTTGATGCGATAGAGGTTCTCCTTGGGGATCGCGTCGATGAGGCCGGCCAGGTATTCGTCGCGCTTCTTCTCGCGGAGCTCCGGCCAGGTGAACCCCTCGGCGTGGCCGACGTTGTAGCCGTCGGGGCTGCAGCCCCAGAGGAAGGGTTTGTCGAAATTGCCGGGCAAGGTGTCGTCCCACTTGGCGACGTCGATCATGCGTTTGCCCTTGTGGCCCCAGTACAGGTGACCGGGCGAGCTGATGCTCGCGTATCCCGGCATGAGGGTCTCGGCCATGTAATAGGACTCGTCGCCGGGGAACTGGGTGCGCGTCACCGGCACCGGCTGCTTCGCCTTGTTGATGACGACGCAGCGGAGCTCGTCGTCCCACCCCCGTCGTCCGAGCGGCACGCCCTTCGGGACGTAGACCTTGCCGTCGGTGTCGACGAGGAAACCGAAGCCGATTTCCTGGTTGATCTCCCTCGGATTCCATCCACCACGGTGACGCGGCCACGTGGTGTCGGGTGGCGCGAAGAAGAGCAGGTTGACGTCGCCGCCATTCTTGACGAACCGCCAGGTGGGCCGGAACGCCCCGAAGATGTCGCCTTGGTCGTCGTCGTACTCGGTGAAGTATCCGTATTCGTACCCAGGAGTGACGTGGTAGAGGACGGGAAGCGCGCCGAGCTTCGCCACCTCGGCCTCGACATCCATGCCCGTCGCCCAGCCCTTGTTCTTCTCGCCGGGCGTATAGGCGACGTCGTCCATGACGCCGGGGATGTACGGGATCTCGAAATGGCTGTCGGCCACGTAGAACGTCTCGTGCTCCTCGATAGGAAAGTTCTTCTTTCCCTGGACGTGGGAGAGGACGTATTCGCAAGGCGTGGCGGTGACGACCTTGTATGTCTCGCCGTCGAGCTCGGTCGTCCCGATCAAGCGGACCTCGAACTCGCCGTTGTCGCACGTGGCACCCTCGACGACGGGCGGCGGCGGTTCGTTGCCTCCGTTCGACGGAGGCGGGGTCGGCGAGCCCGAGGAGGTGCCCTTTTCCTCGCCGCCGGAGCAGCCCGTGAGCACGACGAGGAGCGCGAGCGCGCCGGCGCGAGCGCGGTCGAAAGGATGGATCGGTGGTCGCTTCATCGCGTGAGGTTCTTTCTGGGAGGGGTCCTTCCGGAGGAGCGTGGGTCCGTGAAGGAAAGCGGCAGGGCGTAGCGGACAGGCGGTCGCGACCAGTGGGCCCAAATGGATTCGCGATGTCAAGGGCTCGCCAGCATTCGGGCGCCCGGTCGGCGCTGCGATTTTGCAATGGCGCCGAAACACCCGCGGCTTACGCCGGTGGGCAGAGCATTCTGTCGCGAGGGAAGGCGCACACGCGGAGGGGGCAGCGGGAGGTGCCCGTGGCGCCGGAACCGAGGATGTGGGTGAGAGGAGGAAGCTGGTGAGAGCGGATACCTGACGTCAGGCCTGCGCCGCCTCGGCCGCCTCGGCGAGCACGTCCTCGTGGACGACGCTCATCATCTGCCGTGCGATGTCGTTGACGACGCGCTGCACGCGCTCAGCGATCGCCTTCGGCGCCGCGGCCAGGGCCGCGTTCAGCTCCGTCAGGCCAGCGTCGAGCAAGAGCGCGGCTTCCTCCTGCGACGTCGCCTCCTTCAAGAGCTTCGCGGCTTTGCTGGCTCGGGCGAGGTGAAGGGAGGCCTTGGTGCTCATTCAGGCTGCCCAACATGTGACCGGAGCCGGCCGTGTCAAGGGCCGGCGCGCGACGTTCGTGATCCGCAGGATGCGTCGGATCTCGATGGCGGGCGTCAACGGCGCGAGGATCTGGACGGGCGCCGCCGCGATCGGGCATACGCCATCGCCGCGCTCACGAGACACAGAAAGCCGGTGGTTCCGGCGTGCGACGAGCTCGCATCGATCCGACAACCACAAGAGCTGTCCGTGCCTCCATTGCCTCCGCCGCCGCTGCCGTTGCCCCCGCTGCCCCCGCTGCCTCCGCCGCCGCTGTCTCCGCCCCCGCTCCCGCCGGCTCCGCCAGAGCCCGCGGGGGAAGACGATTCCTCGCAGGTCTTCGTGCTCGGATCGCAGGTGGCGCCGCCCTGGCAGTCGGCGTCCGTACGGCAACCGGCGCACTGGACGTCGCCGTTCAGGTCCGCGCAGAACGGGGTGTCGCCGCCGCAAGGCGAGCAGCTCGACCCGCAGTGTTTGTCCGTGTCGCAAGGTGCGCAGAGCGCCGCTTCATTGCAGAAGTGCCCGGCGTCGCAGCCGTTGTCACCGGCCTGGTTGACGAACTGCCGCTCGCATTGCTTGCAGACGCTGAGATCCGGGAACGAGGGGTTGCCGTTCGACGTCTGGAAAAAGGAGGTCGCCGGGAGAAGCGTGAATCCCGCGTCGTTGAGCTTGACGATGGGCGGACTGTTGGCTGCTCGCTCGAAATCCTCGAAATCCCCTACGAAATACGAGACCTCCAGCGCGGCGTGCTCGGCGATCTGGGTGTAGAGGATCTCGATCGGGTAGAGCCCCGGCGTCGAGAAGGTGACCTCGTTCGTCACGCGCCACGTCGCGATGCCGAGCGCGGGGGGGCGGACGATGACGGGATACGGGGCGAGCGCCTTGTCGTACACCGTGAGGCTGACGGCGTCGTCCGTGTACAACCCGAAGTGGATCGGCTTGTTCGCGAGGTCAGGTGTGACGTTGAAGAAGCCGCGCAGGCGCGAGCCGAAAGCCGTCGTCGTGTCGTTGACGAAGAAATCGCATCCGCCCGTCTTGCAAGCAGCCTCCAGCGCGGCGTCGATGAAATCGCCGTAGCTCAGTTGGCTGCCGGACGTGTTGTTGTTGGACAGATCGAGGACGGAGCGGATCACGTGCTCGACGCGATCGACCGCGTGCGCGTCGATGAACGCGTCGATCGACCCCGTATAGTTGCCGGGATTGTTGAGGTCGAAGTCCGCCGACGGGTTCGTCGCTATCGCCGATGCGGCGCAGAGGCCCGTACCTAGGGCGTCGACGGCATCCGCGACGCCCTCCGGCACGGTGACGGGCGCGGCGTGTGCCATCGCCGGAGCGAGAACGAGGCCGAGCAAGGAACCTACAAGGATCTGTTTTGCCTTCATCATGCCACCATTAAGACTGTGCCGCCCTGCGCGTGCACAGTCGGGACCCTAACACGGCAGAGTGATCAAAGCTACCCAGCGATGGTCGGCAGCGCTTCGCGCATGGCCTCCAGGAACACGCGCAGCCGGGCCGGGTAGAAACGCGCGTACGGATAGACCAGATGGACAGGAAGCCGCGGCGCTTCCCACCCCGGCGCCAGGTGCCGAAGGCGCCCTTGCTCCAGATCGTCGGTCACCATCCACGCGGAGACGATTCCGACCCCCAGGTCCGAGAGAATCGCGTTGCGCAAGGCATACAGGCTATCGGTGCTCAGCCGTGGTCGGATCGCAAAGCGGCGGGTGACGCCGTCGGCCTTTCGCACCAGCGCCACTTCGTTGCGATAAAAGGTCTGCAACGCCAGCCAAGGCAACGCCGCGAGATCGTCAGGCTCCCGTGGAAACGATCGCTCGCCGAACAATTTCGGGGACGCCACCACGATGCGCGGCACCTCGGCCAACCGAAGGGCGATCACGGCGGGATCGTCCACCGCGCCGACCTGCACGGCGCAATCGATGCCCTCGGCAATGAAATCGGGACGCCGATCATGCAACAACCATTCGACGGTGACCTGGGGATACCGCCGCAGGTACGCCATCAAGGGGGCGATCAGTTGGTCCTGCCCGAACGCGTGCGGAACCAGGACCCGGAGATGACCTTCCGGCGCGTCCTTGGCCCCGCGTAGGTCGGCGGTCATCGCCTGCCAGCTCTCCAGAAGCGTCTTCGCGTGCGCGAAGCAGCGCGCACCATCGTCGGTGAGCTTCATCGCGTGGGTCGAGCGCTGCAGCAGCTCCAGGCCCAGCGAGCGCTCGAGCGCCTGCAAGCGCCGGCTGACCGTGGGCTGGCTGGTCCCGAGCTGCGCGGCTGCGGCC
The DNA here is from genome assembly GCF_029946465.1 of Polyangium sorediatum. NCBI lineage: Bacteria > Pseudomonadati > Myxococcota > Polyangiales > Polyangiaceae > Polyangium > Polyangium sorediatum. The sequence continues at coordinate 63,164 of NZ_JARZHI010000044.1, read as the reverse complement.
GAAAGGCTGCCGGCCTCGACGATGCGCACGAAGGTCTGCATCAGTCCGATGCGGTCCATGCCGCTCGTGTCCGGGCTGGTCATGCGCAGAGCGTATATCAAGTCTGCATGGGAGGCAGCTACCACGACGTCGGAACGGCTTGTACGATGGCAACACGTCAACCGAAGAGGCGTCTCCCATGGCATCTATTCATGTAGCGCATGTTGCCGTCCCCACGCAGGCCGGGCTCTCCCGCTCGCTCGTGCTTCTGCTGGCCACCGGCGCCGGGCTGAGCGTCGCGTCGCTCTATTACAGTCAGCCGATGCTGGGGGTGCTGGGCGCGGACCTCCAGGCCGGCGACCGGCTGGTGGGCCTCGTGCCCACGATGACGCAATTGGGGTATGCCCTCGGAATCCTGCTGCTCGCCCCCTTGGGGGACCGTTATGACCGGCGCAGCATCATTCTGATCAAGGCCGCGTTGCTCTCGCTGGCGCTTTTGCTCGGCGGCTTCGCCCCGGGGATTGCCTCCTTGCTCGGGGCCAACCTGGCCGTCGGGCTGACGGCGACGCTGGCGCAGGACATCGTGCCTGCCGCCGCGACCTTGGCGCCGGAATCGCAGCGCGGCAAGGTCGTGGGCACGGTCATGACCGGCCTGCTTCTGGGCATCCTGCTGTCGCGCGTCGTCAGCGGCTTCGTGGCCGAGCAGTTCGGCTGGCGCGCCGTGTATCTCGCCGCTGCGGCGTCCATTGCCATGATCGGCGTCGTCGCCTGGAGCGGCCTGCCGCGCTTTCAGCCCACGACCCAGCTCGGCTATCGCGCTTTGATGGGTTCGCTCGTCGCGTTGTGGCGCCGTTACGGGGCGCTACGCCAGGCGACGCTCTCGCAGGGAATGTTGTCGATCGGCTTTGGCGCCTTCTGGTCGACGCTCGCGGTCATGTTGCACAGCCGCTTCCACCTGGGCAGCGCCGCCGCCGGTGCTTTCGGGCTGGCGGGCGCGGCGGGCGCGCTGGGCGCGCCCCTGGCCGGGCGTTTGGCCGACCGGCGTGGACCGGAGTTCGTCGCGCGCCTCGGCGCAGGACTGACCGCGCTGTCGTTCGCGGCCCTGGGGCTCTTCCCCCTCTTGCCGACGACGGCGCAACTGGGCCTGATCGTCGTCGCCGCGATTGGGTTCGACTTCGGCGTCCAGGGCACGCTCGTCGCGCACCAAACGCTGGTGTATGGCATCGAGCCCGGCGCGCGCAGCCGCCTGAACGCGCTCTTGTTCACCGGGATGTTCATTGGCATGGCGACGGGCGCCGCGCTCGGCAGTCTGGCGCTGGCGCAATGGGGCTGGCTGGGCGTCGTCGCGCTGGCGACGACGGCCTCCACCGCCGCCCTGGCCGTGCGGATGGCGCGCCGAACGGCGTCGGCCGTCGTGATTCGTCATCGTTGAATAGCCATTCCAACCCGCATGCGGTGGGGGGCACGTCCCGATCCGGGCGCGCGCGGGAAACGTGCGACGCGCCGCGGCGACAGACCTCTCGGTGGGTCCGATCGAAGTGCAAGAATGGCTCTTGTCGCGCCAGAACGGCTCGTCGATCCGCGGGGTTGTGGTCGCGGCCATGGGCGATTCGGCGCGAAGGAAGCGAAAAACCGGCGCGGCGCATCCGGATGTCAGTTTGTGGTTCACGCGCCTAGCGTGTCGGCGTCCACCCATCGCTCGGCATGGAGCCGCTTCCCGACAGATCAGGAGTTCTCTCATGTGGAACCTAGCTTCTCGAACATCTTCGTTGGCCCTCGTCCTCCTCGCGACAGTCCATTGCGGGCCGGGAAATGAGAACCCCCCCGGCGCCGGCGGCACCGGCGGTACCGGTGGCACCGGCGGCATCGGTGGCGGCACCGGAGGCACCGGAGGCACCGGCGGCGTCGGCGGTGGTACCGGCGGCACCGGCGGTGGTGAATGCGTGACCAGCGACAAGGCCATTCGGTTTGGCAAGCTCGTCCATCCCGAGGACGGCACGGTCATCGACAAGGCGATCGTCGTGATCCACGAGGATCGGATCAGCTACGTCGGCACGGATGAGAAGCAGATCCCGTGCGGGGCCAGCGTCATCGATTGGTCGGCGTACACCGGTCTCCCCGGCCTCGTCGATGCCCACGTCCACTTCACCTACCAGACGGACCAGGAGCCGGGCACGCTCCCCTGGACCCGTGTCAACTGGCTGATGAACAACAACGTCTACAAGCTCATGGACCTCGCCCGCAACGCCGCGCTGGCGACGCTCAAGACCGGCGTCACCACCGCGATCGACAAGGGAGGCCGCGACTTCGTCCTGAACCCCCTGCGCGCCGAGATCATGTCCGGCAAGACGCTGGGGCCGCGGATGTACAACTCCATCGGCGGAATCTCGAATTACAAGTACCCGGCCGCGGTCCCCACCGAGGAATTGAAGAACTGGGTGCATCTGCAGGTGCTGCGCGGCGCCGACCTCGTGAAGGTATGGGCCGATAAATGCACCGACCAGACGCTCGAGTGCACGCCGACGTTTACCTTCGACGAGCTCAAGCTGCTCGTCGACACGTCCCACCAGGAGGGGTTGCCCATCGCGATCCACGCGTACCACCAGGACACGGCCAAGCTCGCCATCATGGCCGGCCCGGACTCGATCGAGCACCCGGAGGGCCTCGACATGGTCGACTGCGGCAACATGATCGACAAGGGGACGATCTACGTGCCGACCATCGATCACAACCGCTATTACAAGGACAACCTCGCGTTCTTCGGCTACGCCCCCGATCTGGAGGCGAAGTTCGAGGCGTACATCCAGGACAACCTCGCCAGCGCGACCCAGGCGCACCAGGTCGGCGTGAAGATCGCGATGGGCTCGGACGCCGTGTTCACCGGATTCGGCGAGAATACACGCGAGCTCGGCTGGCTCGTGCAGGCCGGGATGACCCCGCTCGAAGCGCTCCGTACCGCCACGATCCATGGCGCCGAGAGCATCGGCGTCCAGAACGAGATCGGAAAGGTCGCCGTGGGCTACTACGCCGACATCATCGCGGTCGAGGGCGACCCTCTGACGGACATCAACGTCGTCATCAACGGGGTTCGCAAGGTCATGATGGGCGGGCGGGTCGCGGATTTCTGACGAGGCCCGCTCGCTCCCCACCTACTTCGGCGCCTTGAGCACCCCGCCATCCACTTGGTTGGGCCCGACGCCATAATTCGCCCAGTACACATGCGTCCCGTCGACGGCGATGCCGCGTGGGGCCGGCTGCTTGTCCGCGATGGTGACCGCCGGACCGCCCGCGATGGGCACGGCGAACACCGCTCCGTCGGCGAGCTGCCCGCTCTCGTTCCACGCGGACGTGTAATAAATATGCTCGCCGTCGATCGCGAACGCTGATGGATTGGCCACGCCCGTCACCAGCGCGACGGGCACGCCGTCCGCGAACGGGATCTTCCACACCTTGCCGTCGGCGTACTTGCCGTTCAGGCCTGGGCCCACGTCGAGCACGTACAGGTTTTCTGCGTCCGAAAGGAGATCGATCCCGGACCAGGTGCCGGGCGTGAACACCGTCGCGGCGCCGCCTGCTTGCGGCACGCGAACGATCTGCGAGGGCTGGGCGGAGAGGACATACACATCGGTTTGGTGCAGCGTGATTCCTCGGAGGTACAGGGCCGACGCGTCCGCGAGTTTCGTCGAGGTCCCGGTGCCACTGGCGTTCCACGTCGTCTTCACGATGGCGGTTTTGGGCAATTGACCGTTGCCGTTCGCGCACCAATACACGGCCGTCGCGTTGCCAGAGGGATCGAGGTTTCCGAGCGCAAGCTTGTGCGGCTGCCCGTGACTCACGGCGGGCTCCACGATGTGGACCTGGCCAAACCCGCTCTTGCTGACCTTCGAGATGTAGCCGAAGTTCGGCGAATCCGGCGTCGTCCAGAAGACGTTGTTTCCGGCGATCTCCATGTTCCTTGCGCCGAAGGCCAACACGCCCTCCTCCTTGTTCACCTTGGTCGTGGCGCCCCCGGTGAGCGGCATGCTCAGGATATCGATGTGCGACGAGAAAAAGACGCGTTGTTCGTCCACGCGCACCAGAACGGCTTGATGGCCCGTATACAGAGCGGTGGCGGCGCACTGGCCCGCATTGCAGGCGGCGCCGAGGCAGGAATGACCGCAGGCGCCGCAGTGGTTCGTGTCCGTGGCGAGGTCGGCGCAAGCGTCGCCGCAGAGCATCTGGTTGCCATTGCACATGAGCCCGCCGGAGCTCGACGAGGTCGTCGTCCCCATGCCTCCTGTGCCGCCCGCGCCGCCCACACCGCCCACGCCTCCTGTGCCGCCCGCGCCGCCCACGCCGCCTGTACCGCCTGCGCCCCCCGTCCCTGTGCCGCCCGCGCCGCCGGTGCTGCTGGACGATGCGCTCGCGCCTCCGGCGCCGCTCGACGCGCTCGCGCCGCCCGTGCCTCCCATGCCGCCCGTGCCCCCTGTCGATACGCCGGTCGTGCCGGTGCTATCGCGCGGCGGGTCCTCGGTGACTTCACATGCCGTGCTCATCGCGATCAGGATCGCGAGGTGAATCCCCAGAACTCTGGAATGCATGTTCCCATGGTACACGAACCGCATCCTTTCCGAGTTGTCGCCCTGCACATCCTCGACCGACGACATCCGCCCTCGTCCTCGGATGTCCTGCGCCGCGACAAGCCGCATGCCCACCACGCGACCTCGCGCAGGGAGCCGAACAAGGCTCGTCGGCGCGACAAGGCGACGGTCACGCCGCCGGACACGGGGCTGGGCGTGTCTCCGGGGGGAGGTCGAGCCGAACGACGAGGGCCGGAGGTGGCCGAGGGGCCTTGTCGAGCGGCCGAACAAGGACCGTCGGCCGTCGAGGGAGCTTGTCGCGGGGGGCCGACCCCCAGCGTCCAGGTCCACCGCAGGGCGAGCGGTCCGTGTCCCTCGGGGGGTCGCCGGGAGGAGGCTCCGGCTGCGCTGCCGAACACGCACTGTCGAGGGGGGACGACACGTGTTCGGCTGGATTTCAGGTCCCTCCGCGCCGCCGCGTGGCAGAGCCTGGGCCTCAGCGCACGCCGTCGTGCCTGTCGCGGCGCGGGTTCACGACCTCGCCGGCGCCGATCGTGAAGTCGAGCTCCATGTACACGCCCGCGAGGGCCCGCAGGCGCACCCGCTCCTCGTCGTCTCCTTCGCCGACGAGCCCGAGCGCGTCCGCGAGGCCGCTACGCCGCAAGACGGAGACCTCGATCGGGCGCGGGAGCCTCGTGTTCACGCGGGAGGAACCGATGCGGCGGCACGGAGCCTCGATGATCGCCTGGTAGCAGGCGAGCTCGCGGCGGGCCGCGTCGCGGAATTGCTTGAGGAAGACCATGGAGACCGACCCTGTCCGCAGGCAGTCGACGCCGAGGGCGAGCACCTGGGCTTGCGCGCGGCCGTCGAGGCCCGCGGCGCCGAGCCAGGCCGCGTCGTGGCTCGCGCGCAGGGCGTCGAGGAGCGAGGTCGCGGGCGCGCCTTCACCTGCGTCGCGGACCTCGACGAGCCGCTCGTGGCGCCACGGGGTGAGGGCGTCGCCGCCCTCGGGCGGCAGCCACGCGTCGACGTGGAGGGCGAGGGCGCCGGAGGCCTGGGCCTCGAAGCCCAGATCGGCGTGTCCTTTCGGGAAGCCGAGGACCTCACGGCCGCCGATGAGCGCCGCGCCGAGGTCGACCCAGAGGGAAGGGATGTAGGCGCCGAGGGCGCGGGGGTCGAGCCGCCCGCCGCGGCGCTCGCAGATCACCACGGGGACGAGGAAGCCAAAATCGCGCTCCGCGACCGCCCCCTTCGCGTCGACGGCCGAGAGGAGGCGGTTGTCCTGCGCGTAGAAGACGACCATCGGGCCGAGCGGGATGTAGACGCGCTCCTCGTGCAGGCCGAGGTGGCGGCCGCAGAGGTCGCGCAGGCGGCGCGGATCGGCCTGGAGCAGGGTGGCGACCATCACGCTCGACCGCGCGTCGTAGGGCGGGGAGGTCGACTCGTTGAGGCCTCGCTCGATGTAGAGGGGGGCGCGCGGCGGCGCGGCGGCGCGGCCGCGGAGCCAGTCGTCGTGCATCGGGATCGGCAGGCCCGTGAGCACCTGGGCGGCGCGGATGCCCGACATCGTCGCCGCCTCGACGCAGCCGAGGTTCATCGGCGTGAGGGTCCAGTCGCCGGCGAGGACGAGGTTTTCGTAGCCGGACTCGTCCGCGGCGAGGCGGTGGCGTGTGGTCCCCCGCGGGGAGAGGACGTACCGATCGGAGGGGTGCTGGACCGGGCTGTGGTGCTGGAAGGCGAGGGGATCGTCGCTCGACGCCGGCGCGTGGAGGCGGCTGCGGTCGAGGGCGCCGTCGGGCCGGGAGATCGCAGGCCAGAGGTGGGCCGCGGACGCGTCGAGGTGGCGCGCCGTGAGGGTGCGGACGCGCTGGAGCTGCCGGGCGGCGTACCCGACGTAGGCCGAGCGCTCGATCGGCGGCGGCGCGTCGTCGTCCATCGCCGCGGTGAGGTACGCGAGGCTCCGCGGGCCCCCTGGCTCGGGGAAGCTTTCGCGCGGCAGGAGGTGGCTCATGTCCGCCCAGGTATCGAGGGGCGCGGCGTAAGGGATCATGACCGGCGGCGGCAGGGGCCAGCCGGTCGCGCGGAGATCGTCGCGCTTCCAGAGCTGCGCCGACACGGTCGGTGTGGTCGTGACCTCCCGGAGCATCGCGGCGAAGCGCGGGTTTCCGGCGTCGGCGACGATCTCCTCGCAAAGGGCCGGCACAACGCCGAGGCCCACGCCGAGGACGACCCGATCGAAATCGCGTCCGTCTTCGAGGACGAGCGGCGGCTCCTGATCGGGGAACTGCGCGCCCCAGTCTTCCAGGCTCTCGCCGCTCGCGCGGAGGGCGTCGCCCCCGACGAGCTGCTCGTAAAGGGGCTCGCTCGGCCAGCAGGGCAGGCCCTTCACGTCGACGAGCGGCGTGTAGTCGGCGCTGTCTTTCACCGCGATTTGCCGGCCGATTTCGATCGCCGCGACGCGCCGGCGATCGGCCGAGAGGCGGAGCTTGTCGACCCGATGGAAGAAACGAAAGCGCACGCCGCGGCGGCGGAGGACCTCGTAGAGCGGGGCGAAGATCACGTCGCCCATCCCCGCCTGCATCTTGTAAAAAATCGCGCCGCGGTACGTGTAGAGCATACGCAGCGTCCAGTGCAGGCCCGTCCCCGCGCCGATCTCGCGGCCGGCGCTGTAGGCCCCGGCGTAGACGCCCGAGACCGTCGAGGCCCGCACGGAGGAGGCAGAGGCGCCGTGTCGCATGAGCCACGCCCGGAAGTCCTCGTGGTCGAGGCGCCGCCAATCGACGTCGTCTTGGTCGGTCAGGCCGTCGGCGATCATCCCGCGGATCATCGCCAGCGTGATGTCCACGGCCACCCAGGCGCTCCGGACCTCTGGCTGCCGCGCGAGGAGCCGCTCGCCGCGGCGGAACGCAGCGGCAGACCAGGCGAGCAGCCGGCGGAGGAGTTCTTCGCGGCGCACGGCCACGAGGCCCCGCGCGGGCGGGGCGAGGAGCGCGCGCAAGGACGCGAGCAAGCGAACGACGCCGCGCCGGAGGACACGGAGCCCGACGCGGAGCGGCTGCGGGGTCGTGTCCGCGCCGCCGCGGAGCGCGGGCTGCGCGTCGAAGAGGTCGAGGAGGAACTGGAGCATGATCGGGATCAGCTCGGCCGGGGTGGGGACCTTGTGGCCGAGGCCCGGGGGATCGCTGTTCCGGGGAAAGAGAAGGGGCTGGTGCTGCCAGGTGCCCTCGGAGGGCTCCTCGAAGACGATGAGGGAGTGCGGCTTGAATGCGTCTTCGAGGGTCGCGAGGGGCGCGCCGGCGGGGCGCCCGAGCGCCTCGTAGCAGCGGCGCATCACGGAAAAGGCGTTGTCGTAGAAGCCGTAGAAGAGATGGAGGCCATGCTCCTCGATGCGATCGAATCGCTCGCGGTTGCGGCCACTCGCGCCTTTCCCGCCGAGGCGGTGCCCATGCTGGTAGACGGTGACCTCGTAGTGATCCTCCCAGCCGGGCACGCCGGTCAACTCGAAGGCCGTGGTCAGGGCGGCCATTCCGCCGCCGAGAATGACGATTTTTTCGCGTCGCACGGGGCGGCGAGGATAGGAGGCCCGAGCGGGATTGTCCGGTCGGGCAGCGAGGCTCGGGCGTTTTTCGAGGGGATTCCGCTCCGTGACGTCGCTCGGTTTTGGTGTGAGGTGGGAAATTTGTATGGGCATTCAAGGGGCCCCGCGCGTGGCCCGGGAACGTCCACGCTTTCCCGCTCGACGCGGCGGTCGTAGCATCGGTCCTTGGCATCCAACGTGACGAGAGGGCGTGTTCGTTCATCGCTGCGGCTCCGTGTGCAGCCCGGATCGGACCCACGAGGGCGTCGCACGCAGGAGGGGGAGCACGCGCTCCGAGGCCGTCCGCGGAGGGCCTCCCGTAGCTTCGTTGGCCGGAGCGCCGATCTCGCGCGTGTCGGGCAGCTCCTCGCCGAAGGGGCGCCGCTCGTCACGCTCACCGGCGCCGCGGGGATCGGCAAGACGGCGCTCGCGGCGCGCCTTTCGGCCCGGCTCGCGGATCCTGCGCAGGACGAGCCGCTGCGGGTCGTGTTTTGCGACCTCGAAGGCGCGCGCGGGGTGGCCGGGATCCGCGCCGCCGTCGCGCGCGCGATCGGCGTGCCCGAACCCGAAGGGGCCGGCGAGCGCGAGCTGCGGGAGCGGATGGTCCGCTCGCTCGCGGCCTTCGGGCCCGCGCTCCTGGTGCTCGATCCGTTCGAGCACGTCGTCGAGCACGCAGACGCGACCGCGGGCGCGTGGCTCCCTTCGGTGCCCGAGCTGCAGCTCCTCGTGACGAGCCGGGAGCGATTGCGTATCCCGGGGGAGGTCGTGCACGAGCTCACGCCGCTCTCGTTGCCCGAGCGGGACGATCTCGCCGGCAGCGAAGCCGTCGCGTTGTGGATGGAGCGCGTTCGCGAGGTGGTCCCCGGGTACGACCCGACGCCGGACGAAGGGCCCGTCGTGGCGCGCCTCGTGCGGGAGCTCGACGGCCTGCCGCTCGCCATCGAGCTCGCGGCCGCGCGCTTCGGCACGCTCACGCCGGCCGAGCTGCTCGAACGTCTGGAGCGGCGCATCGACGTCCTCCGGGGGCGCGACAAGGCCGGCGGCCGTCAATCGACCTTGCGCGATGCGATCGACTGGTCGTGGGGGCTCCTTCCACCCTGGGAGCAGGAGGCCTTCGCGCAATGCGCGGTCTTTCACGGCCGCATCGGCGCCGACGCGGCCGAAGCCGTGCTCGATCCCGGCGGGGACGACGCGCTCTTCGCCCTGCAAGCGCTACGCGACAAGTCGCTCCTGATCCATGCGCGGCACGACGACGGCAAAGGCGAGCTGGGGCTCACGATGTACCGGAGCGTGCGCAAGTACGCCGAGGAGCGGCTCGTGGCGTCGGAGGGACGCGCGGCGGTGTTCGAGCGGCACACGCATTACTTCCTCGTGTACGCCGAGCGCTCTGCCGCGCTCACGCGCAAGGACCCGAGCGCCGCCGCGCGGCGGCTGCTCGTCGAGCGCGAGAACCTGCTCGCGGTCGTGCGTCGTGGCCTCGCGTCGAGCGCTCCGAAGGAGGTGGAGGTCGCGCTCCGGATCCTCGTGGCGCTCGAAGAGCCCCGCTGGCACGACGGCTCCCCTTCGGCGCACCTGCTCTGGCTCGACGAAGCGCTCGCGCACCCGTCCGCGGCCGAGGTGGATCCGCGCGTCCGCGGCCATGCGCTGATCGCCCGCGGGCGCGTGGCGTGGCGTGTCGCGAGGCTCGACGTGAGCGAGCGCGATTTCGACGAGGCGGTGGCGCTCGCCGTGCGCGCGAACGACGTGTCCCTCGAAGCGCTCGCCCGGCGTTTCGTCGCGCTCGTCCTGCTCCTGCGCGGGCGCTTCGACGAGAGCCGCAGCGCCGCCGACCACGCGCTCCGGCTCGCGATCGAGGTCGGCGATCGCCGCCTGGAGGGCCTCGCGTATGCGATGCTCGGCTTCGTCGCCCGCCTGCGCGGGGAGCAGCCGCGGGCGCGGATGCTCGTGGAGCAGGCGCTCGAACGTTTCCGCGAGGTGGGGGAGGCCCCCTTCGAGCTGAGCATGCGCCTCGAGCTCATGTACGTGCACCTCGACGCCGGGGAGCTCGATGCCGCGCGCGCCTACGCCGAGCAGGCGCTCGCCCACGCCCGAGCGCTTGGCCTCGCGCCGCCCGCGCGCCTGCTGCTCGGCCTGGGGCACGCCGCGCTGGAGGCCGGGGATCCGAGCGAGGCCTCGCTCCGGTACCGCGAGGCCCGGGATGCGGCGCGCGCCACCGGCGAGCACACGCTGGAGGTGGCCGCGCTGGCGTGTGGCGCGGTCGTGCTCTTCGAGCAGGGGCGCCCCCTCGAAGCGCGGCTGGAGCTACACGAGACGCTCCCGCGGGTGCGCGCGCTCGGCCGCCATCTCTACTCGGGGCTCGTCACGGTCGTCGCGAGCGTGCTCGAAGCCGCGGTCGGCCACCTCGACGAGGCGCGCGAGCTGCTCGCGGCGGCCGAGCAAGACCTCGACGCAGGGGTCGACACGCACCTGCCCGCGCTCGAGATCTGCAAAGGGTTCCTCGATCTGGCTGAGGCAGAGCGCGCGCGGACGAACGGCGACGACGGGGCCGCGGCCGCGCTCGAAAGCGGCGCCCAGAGGCGGCTCGGCGCCGTGCTCGCGGCCGCGAACGGCGCGGGCGCGCGGTGGGTCACCGAGCTGCGTGTTCTTGCGCGCCTGCTCGGCAGCGCGCTCGCGACCCACACGTCCCCGGCCCCCGCGGCGCCGCGTGTCCTGCGGATCGACGCCACCGGCCGCTGGTTCGAGCCGCCGAGCGGCCCGCGCGTCGCGTGCGCGAACCGACCGGTCATGCGGCGCCTGCTCGTCGCGCTCGCGCGGGCCCACCTCGCCGCGCCGGCCGGCCCGTCCTCGTTCGAGCAGCTCATCGAGATCGGCTGGCCCGGCGAGCGGATCCTGGCGGACGCGGCGCGCAACCGCCTCCACGTCATGCTGACCCGCATGCGGGATCTCGGGCTGCGCGAGGTGCTGCTCGGGAACGACCTCGGTTACTTCTTCTCGCCCGATCTCTCGATCGAGTTTTGCTGACTCCGCCGGGGGAACCCTCGGATGTAAGCGGCATGTAAGCCCCCGGGACCGCACGGTGGACGTGGTTCGCTTTCTCCGACCCAGGAGCCCCATGAAACCACGCGCGGGCCTCGTCGCCCTCCTCGTGCTGGCGTCCGTCGCCGGCTGTGTGAACAACACCCCTCCTACCTTGCGCGGCGGCGCGTTCGCCGCCTTCCGCGCGCGCGCTCCCCTCGCGGGTGACGAACACCTCGTTTTCGCCCCCTCCGAAGATGCGTCCTTCCTCGGCCGTGTCCTCCTCGCGCCCTACGTCACGACGCGGCCGCTCGCCGACCAGCTCGCGCCGAACCCGTGCGCGGACGCGCTCGTCGACGTCGAACCGCGGCCGGTCCCCGGTGACGTCATCGAAGACGCGGAGGTGCTCTCCCCGGACGCCGCGCGCGCGGCCGGCGCGCCGGGCGCGTCGCACGTCTATTACCGCTTCGACGTGCGCACACGTGTCGAGAAGGCCGCGACGAAGGCCTATGCAGCGTGCTGCCAGAGCGCCTCGTGCGGCGTCGGTTACGTCCGGTCGGCGACGCTCGGCGAAGGGGAGATCACGCTGGCGCGGGAGACGGCGCCCGGCGACCCTGCGGACGTCGCGTTCGACGAGGGCCCCCGTCCGCTCGAACTCACGCGCGTCGAGCGGCGCCACGTGCGCGGCTATGTCGCCTTCGCGCTCGGCGGCCAGGGCGCTCTGCCCCCCTCCGCAGACGCGGCGGAACCCGAGCGCGCGGGAGGGGCGACGTACGATGCGGAGAGCATCGAGGTCCGTGAGTCGACGCGGAATCGAGACCATTTCGAGCTGTGCACGAAGAAGCGCTGCATCACGGAGAACGAATTCATACGCCGGTACGCGAACCGGACCGGCTCCCACGAGCTCGACGATTTCTTACGCGATCGCAGCCCGCAGATGCGCGCGACCGGCGTGGTCCTCGGGAGCCTCGGCCTCTTGGCGGCGGCGGTGGGCGTGGTGATTCTCGCGACGGACAATCCCGCGGGGCCCGACCGGCGCGTGCCCGCGGTCGGAGGGATCATGCTGGGCATTGCAGTCCCGACGCTGGCGCCGGGGCTCGCGCTCCTCGGCGCGCCCTACGACGGATGGACGGACGAGCACCTCTTCACGAAGAGTGAGGCCCGGCGCTTCGTGGAGCGGTACAACCGCGCGCTGCGAAGCGAGGGTGCAGCGCGCGGCGTCTCCTCAAGGTGAGACGAACGTGAGCGAGTAGGCGTAATCGGTGCACTCGTTCACGCCGGGCTGATCGACGTACACCAGGTAGTTCGTCAGGGTGCTCCCGCCGACGGTGCATTCGAGGTGCATCAGCACGTCGGCGCCCTGGTTGCAGCAGGCTTCCATGCCGTCAATCGTGTAGTATTGCCCGTCCTGGCATTCGAGGATGTCCGGGATTTCCTTGGTGGCGCAATGCGGGATGAGGCAGAACCACGTCGAGGGTTTGGTCGCATAGGCCTTGAGCCACGGCTTGGCCGGGCCGGCGCAGGTGTCGATCCCGTTCGGGTACGAATACATGTCGATGTCGCTCTCGCCGCTGAGCACGCCGACCCGTGTGTCCTCCGTCAGCGGGCTGCAACTGATGTTGGTCGTGATCTTGGTCGCCGTGTCCTTGGTATTGTTCGGCTCGGGGTTCAGGTCCTCGTTGCAGGCGGGCCCCCCGCCCGAACCCCCCGAGCCTCCCGCGCCCGAACCGCCCGTGCCCGAGCCTCCCGCGCCTGAACCGCCCGTGCCCGAGCCGCCCGTGCCACCGGTGCCGGAGGAGGACGACGACGACGAAGACGAAGACGCTCCGCCTCCGCTGCCGCCGGCCCCATCCCCTTCGCACGTCCCCACCTTGGCCTCGTCTCCGCTCGCGGGCAGGCCGAACTGCGACACCTCGGCGTTCATGGCGAGGTTCGTGGTGCCGAGGGCGAGGTCCACCGTGAACTTGGGGATCTCGAACGTCTTCGTGCCGACGAGGGGCACCTTGATCTCGATGCTCGGCTGAATGAGGAGCGACCCGCCACGCACGATGTCGCCTTCGTAGGCCACGTCGGTCCCGTCGATCGCGGCGCAGGTGCCGGTGAATCCGATTTCGACGAAGCTCCCGTCCTCGATCTCCAGGACGAGCGAGCCCGGGATGTTTCCGGGCAGCGGGATGTCGGGCAGCCGCACGGGCGGGATCAGGGCCTTCGTCGTGACGCCCGTCCCGATCGAGAAGGGGTCGAACGCCGTGCTCCCCTCGAAAGCAATCTCGATGTTTTCGAGTCCGGGGATCGGGCCGTCGTAGGGAGGCAACATGTTGATGTCGACCTTGAGGTTGCCCACCATCGAAAAGCCACCCGACAACGCGACCTTGCCGCTGCCCGCCATGCCGTTGAGCTTGGGCGCGCTCTTCGATCCGCTCGGCGCTGCCTTGGCGTCCACCGTCGCCACGCCCTTCGCCGTGAGGTCGAACGACGCCTGCACCGGCGAGCCGCTCGGCTGGAGCCCCGTGGAATAGGCGAATCCGGGGAAGAGGTTGTCTTCTCCGTGCAGGGGCAATTCGACGACCTCCGACGCTGCCGACGCACTCGACGCGGCGCCATCGTCGCTGCTACAGGCGCCGATCAAAGCGAGGAAACCTCCGGCGACGAGGAGGAAGCTCTTGCGGACCATCATGTCTGTCTCCGTGGGGTGGAAGGGCCCGGCGCGCGGCGTCATCGTTTGCGCTCCGGTCGGCACAGACCTGGCCCGAAGATGGCTGACGAGGCACTTACATGCGGCTTACATCGCCGTGACCCCCTCGTCCCGGGCCCTCAAAAGCGCCTGCGGAGGCCCACCTCGAAGGGGACGTAGGCGCGGGGGAAAAAGGCGTCCTGAGGATACGGCACCCCGTTCTCGGACATGTTGCCTTTGTAAACGGCTACCCTCAGGCCGCTGCGCAGGAGGAAATCGGTAGACTTGGTGACCGGAATGGCGACCGAGACGAGCAGCTCGCCGGTCACGCCCCAGCTCGGGGGATACAAATCGAAGGTCGGTATCCAGGAGTGGCCGATCCCGAGGCCGAGCGTCGCGGCGAAGTCCACGCCGCCCTTGGTCGTGCCGCCGAGCCCGAGGAGCGCGGTGGCCCCGAGCTCGTGGACGTAGAAGTTGCTATAACCGGGGCTCGTGTCCCAGGTGTGCGAGTACCGCAATCCGCAGCCCAGGCGAACGAGGTCGTACTTGTACATGTAATCGCCCGAGAACCCGACGAGCAGCGGTTCTTCGACGGAGGCGTCGTAGTCGCCCCCCGAGCTCGTATAAGCCATGGCCCTGCCGAAAGAAAAGGGCGTCACGTTCAAGCTCGCCGACAAGGAGCGCTTGCGCGCCTCGGCGCCGCGGGCGGGCTCGGGCTCGGTCGGCTCCTCGGCGGACACAGGGAGGGCCGTCGAAAGCACGAGGAGCGCGGAGGCGAGGGAGGTCGATAAGCGAAGCGCGGTCGTCATGCGAACGGGAAGAGCAACGTCGATGCCACGAGGTTTTCCCGCGGCGTTCGCGAGGGAGGCGCGGGCCTTCGGCGTGGGCACGTCCCGGCGGCGCAGGACACGTCGATCAGGGATGTTGCTCCCCGCCACATGTTGCCTGCCGCCACCTGCGTGGCTTATCGTCCGTCGCGCATGAACCACGCCGCCCGCCTGCTTTGCGCCCTCGCCGGTCTCGCGCTCCTCGCCGGGCCCTCGGCCTGCGGCCGCAAGGAGCGCCCGTGGACCGAGCGCCCCCTCAAGCAGCGCCCCGTCCCCCTCGGCCCTACGCTTCGGCTGCCCATCCCCGAAACGCTCCCCGAGGGCGCCCCCGCGCCCCTCCTCCTCCCCGAGCGCCGCGTCGGCGCGCGCGGCGACACGTCGACGCTCCCCGTCGACGGCGACTTCGAGCGCCCCCTGCGCGGCGCGATCCTCCCCGGCGAGGACGGCGCCCTCCGCTTCGTCCCGCACGCCGCGCGGAGCGTCGCGCCGGTGGGCGACGGGACGTGGTTCGTCGTGGCGAGCCCCACCGGCCTCTGGCTCCACGAGACGCGCACCCTCGCCATGCGCGCCCGTCTCGCGCCGCCGCCCGTACTCAACGTCGCCGCCTCACCCGACGGCACGAGGATCGCCTACGCCATCGGCAAACCCGACGACAGAAAGGCTCGCGTCGAGGTCGTCTCGTTCCCGTCGCTCGCCCCGCTCGCTTCGTTCCCCGAGGTCGCTCCCCCCTCCCGCATGCGTTTCTCGGCCGACGGCGCCCGCGTTCTGATGGCCGGGGCGTACGTGAACCTTCTCGACATCACCTCCCGAGAGAGCCGCGTGGTAGGCAGCGACTCCAACGACGTGTTCCCCATGCCCGGGCGCCCCGACCAGGTCGCCGTCGCGAGCAACCGAGACACGATCGACATCTACGGCTACGGCGTCTCCAAGCCGTCGTCGTACGAGTCCGTCTTTGATTCGACCTCCGCGATGAACGTGTATCGAGCGACCCATGGCGGGATGGCCCGCGATCAGCGCACGGTCACCTTCGATCCGGTCACCGGCATCCTCGCCGGCGGCGGCGACGACAACCGGGTCTGGCGCTTCGAGGGCGAGCGCCTGCTCGATGTCTTCGAGCTCGACGGCAACGTGGTCGACGTGGCTTGCTGCACGGGCAAGGCGCCGAGCGAGCGCACAGCCTATTTTGCGGTCGACAACTTCTCGGTCGCCGCGGTCCGCCTCCAGGATGGAAAGGTCGGGCCCTGGCTCTCGGGCATCAACACCCACGGCACCGACTGGATCTCCGTCCGCCTGGCGCTCCTGCCGGACGAGGAGCTGCTCGTCGCCGGCGCCGGGCGCCTCGCCCGCTGGGAGCCCGCGCATCGCGCGCTCGTGGTCTCGCACGATTACATGGCCATGCATTTCCAGGTGTCGGCCTCGAACCGGCACGACTCCCTGTTCGTCGGCTGCGACGGGCCCACGAGGGAGCGCTGCGCCGTCGAGCACATCGCGCACGGCGCGCCCGCGGCGGACGTGGCCACGGCGCGCGTGGGGGAGGTCGCGCTCGAGAAGATCGAACAGGTGATCGCGCTCGAAGGCGGCTTCTTCGCGCTGATCGGCGTGAAAAACAACCACCTGGCGGTGGTCTTCGTGAAGCCCGGGACGCGGCCCGATCCGCCCATCGAGGTGCCGGGGAGCGCGCCTACGCTCAAAAAGGAACTCTATGCCGTGCGCGCCCGCGATGGGGCCGTCGCCTTTTACGACATCGACGTTCAGATCTTCGAGGTCACCCGAAACCCGCAAGACGCGCGCTTGCTGGGCCAAGCGCCGAGGGACAACCCTGGGCGGGTCGTGTGGGACGAAGAGGCGGGGTGCTGGGTGCGTACGGATGATACGGGCAGGAGGGTCGAGCTTCGGTAGGGGGCGCCGGCCCGCGGGACCACGCGCCCCCTCCGTCGGCCTTCGTCAGTAGTGATCGCCCTTCTTCGTGACGCCGAAGGGGATGAGCTGCGAGGGTTGCCCGTTGATCGTCGTCCCTCCGGCCTGGATCCCTCGCGCCAGTTCGAGGAAATCGGCGGGGAAGTTGAGCTTCGGCTTGGTGAGCGCGTCGAGCGAGGCCGTCTGCGCCGGCGTGAGCTTGAGATCGAGCGCCTTGAGGTTGTCGTCGAGCTGCGCGAGCGTGCGCGCCCCGATGATCGTGGACGTCACCGTCGGGCGGGCCTGCACCCAGGCGAGGGCGACGCGCGCGACGGTGGTGTCGAGCTCCTTGGCGATCCGCTGGAGCTCGTCGATCACCACGTAGCTCTGCTCGTCGAGGTAATTCGCGGCCCAGGGGCGCACCTCCGGCTTCAGGCCGTTTTGCCGCGTGTACTTGCCGCTCAGGACGCCGCTCCGCAGGGGCGACCACGGCGTCACGCCGAGCCCGAGCTCCTCGGCCATGGGGAGCAGCTCCCCTTCGATCGTCCGCTCCAGGAGCGAATACTCGATTTGCAGCCCGATGAAGGGCGCCCACCCGCGGAACTGCGCGATGAGCTGCGCTTGCGCCACCTTCCACGCGGGCGTGTCGGATACGCCGATGTAGCGGACCTTCCCCGACCGGACGAGATCGTGGAGCGCCGCCATGGTCTCCTCGATCGGCGTGAACTTGTCCCAGTTGTGCAGCCAATAAAGATCGATGTAGTCGGTGCGCAGCCGGCGGAGCGATTGCTCGCAGGCGGCCACGATCGACTTCCGGCTCGAGCCGCCGCCGTTGGGGTCGCCGACGTACAGATTCCCGCTGAACTTCGTGGCGATCACCAGCCGGTCCCGCTTCTCGCGGTCGTGGCCGAGGTGGTCACCGATGATCTTCTCCGAATGCCCCTTCGTGTAAAGGTTTGCCGTGTCGATGAAGTTGCCCCCGAGCTCGATGTAGCGATCGAGGATGGCTTCGGAGTCCTTGACACTGCTCCCCCAGCCGAGGTCTTCTCCGAACGTCATGGCGCCGAGGCAAAAGGGGCTCACCCGCAGACCTGAGCGACCGAGCGTGACGTAATGATCGAGCGACATCGCGTCTCCTCCCAAAATAGTTCTACATCCGAACGGTTCCACTTCCGAACAGTTCAAGATTGAACTAGTAGTAACGCCGCCGGTTCCGTTGTCAAGCGCAAGTAGGAGAACATGGGAAAGCCTTCGCCCTGGGAGCTCTGGACGCTCCACTTCGAGATGACCATGGGGGTCATGGCCGAGGTGGAGCCCGAGGTGCGCGCGCAGGGGATCGAGATGAAGGAGTTTTTCCTCCTCGGGAAGCTCGACGATCACCCGTACCCGGCGGACCTCGCGCGCGCGCTGCTCATGCCCAAGCCGACGATCACCTTCATGGTGAAGCGGCTGGAGGCGGCCGGCTTCGTCAAGCGCCAGACAGAGGCGGACGACCTGCGGCGTTTTCGCCTGACGCTCACCCCCTCGGGGCGCAAAGCGATGGAGGCGGCCCGCAAGATCCTCGACGAGGCCTTCGGGCGAAGGCTCGCGCGGCTCTCGACGGGGGAGCGCGCCGAGCTCACGCGGATCCTCGTGCTGCTGGCGGAGCAGCACGCCGGTCCACGCTGACGGCGCGGGCCCGCAACCCTTCCGCCGGCCGTTCATCGGCCCGGAGGGACCATCCATCCGGGGCGGGTTGAACCCTGCGAGCGAGGCCCGCTACGCTCCGCCTCGTATGAGGAGGCCTTCCGAAAGCCGCCCGAAGAGCCGTGTCGAGATCCTCCTGCCGGGGGGCGGAGATCTCCTCCCCCGCGAGATGCTCTGGCTCTACCCGATCGTGCCGCTCGCGGCCGCGCCGCTGCTCCTCAAAAACCTGCCCTCGCTCCCGCTCGACACGACGCTCGTGCGGCTCGCGGGGATCTATGTGGTTTTTCTCGCGCACTCGTTCGTCTTCCACGCGCTCTACGCAGGGGTCCTGCCCAAGGTGGTGCCGCGCCTCCGCACGCCGCTCGCGCGAGGCGCGCTCCACGTCGCGGTCACGACCCTGGTCCCGGTCCTCCTCGGCCCGCTCGTCCTCGACTTCAAGAGGAGGCTCGTCCCGGGACACTACGATCTGCCCAAGTTCGTCCTCCAGTGCATCATCATCTCCTGGGTCTACCTGTTTCCAGCGCTCATCGTGCAGCGCCTGCGGAACAAGGCCCAGAGCATCGAGCGCATGGCCCAGCTCGAACGGCAAGCCGCGCTCGAAGCCCAGCTCAAGGCGCTCCAGGGCCGCACGAATCCGCACTTCTTCTTCAACAGCATCAACACGGTGGCGAGCCTCATCCACGACGACCCCGCGCTCGCGGAGCGCACCCTCGAGCGCATGGCCGATCTCTTTCGTTATGCGCTCGACAGCTCGAAGACGCGGTTCGTCACGCTCCGGCGCGAGGTGGAGATGGTGCGCGACTACCTGGCCATCCAGTCGGCGCGGTATGGCGCGCGCCTCCGCACGCAGGTCGAGCTCGACGAGCGGGCCGCCGAAATCCTCGTCCCGCCGCTCATCCTGCAGCCGCTCGTGGAGAACGCGATTTTGCATGGAATGGCCCACCGACGCAGCGGCAGCGTGTTCGTTTGCATCCGGCACGAGGGGCATCGTGTCTCCCTGGAGGTGCTCGACGATGGGCCCGGGCCCTTCGCCTCGGCGCACCGCGGGAGCCAGACGAGCGTGGAGGACATCTGCAAACGCCTGCACCTGCTTTATGGGGAGCAGGGAGGGATCGCCCTCTCGGCGGCGCCCGGCGGAGGTTGCCTCGCGCGGGTGGCCATTCCCGTGAAGGACGTGGTGGCATGAAGATCCTGGTCGTCGACGATGAAGAGCCCGCGCGTCGGCGCTTGATTCGATTGTTAAAAGACATCCCGGACACCGAGGTCGTGGGAGAGGCCGGGGACGGGGAAGAAGCGCTCCGGCAGATCGAGTTGCGGGGCCCCGAGCTCATGCTGCTCGACATCCGAATGCCCGGCCTGGATGGGCTTTCGCTCGCGCAACGGTACACGGACCTGCCGCCGCTCATTTTCATCACCGCGTACGATGAATACGCCGTGCAGGCCTTCGAGGTGAGCGCGGTCGATTACCTGCTCAAGCCGGTGCGCCCCGAGCGACTCCTTTCCGCCATCGAACGCGCTCGCCGGCGGCTCCTCGCGACCCAGGAGGCAGCGGCCCGCGCCCTTTCCATGGTGACGAACCGCGGGGGATCGTCGACGCGTATCGTCACCCTCACGCGTGGGGTCCTTCGTTTCTTCGACGCCCGCGACGTCACGCGTTTCTGGAGCAGCGACAAATACACGCTCTTCCGCGCGGACCAGGACGAACATTGCACCGAGGAGCCGCTGTCCACGCTCGAAGAGCGTCTGCGCGCCCATGGCTTTTTGCGTGTGCACCGGGGCGAGCTCATCCACATCGACAGCGTGAAGGCCCTGCGCAGCGAAGAGGGGATCTACGAGGTCGAGCTCGACGATGGCCAGATCGCGCGCGTGAGCCGGCGCTCCCTGCCCGCGGTGAAGGCGGCGCTGGGCCTCAACGAGGAGCCCGGTCTCCGCAAGGCGTAGGACCGTTCATCGGCCGGGGCGCGCCGCTCATCCGCTCGCGCGCGCCGTCCATCGGCTCGGACCGGAGACGAGCGGCGTGGCTTGTAGCTTCCACGCATGCGACGAACGATCCTTGCCGCCCTGATGATGCTGGCCGCGGGGCTTTCGGCGGCCCACACGATCTCTTCGGAGCGGCGTGTCGAAAACCCCCTGGTGCACTACACGCTCGGACCCTCGGCGAGGTTCGGCTTCACGGGCCACGTCGAGGAGCGCCTTTCCGCCGGTTCCTACCTCTATCTCCGCGTGCGGGATTCGGCGGGTGCGCGCCATTGGATCGCCACGCTGACGTCCACCGCCTCCGCGGCGGAGGACGTCGAGGTGCGGATCTTCGCGCGTGCCGAGGACTTCCATTCGAAGCGCCTGGGCCGCGAGTTTTCGCCGCTGCTCTTCGGCACCGTCCGGTCCGGAGCGCCCGACACGCGCTGAATTCCCTGCGATTGCTTTCCCTTCGAAGGAGCCACCCCATGAAACGAAACCTCGTAGCAAAAGCTCTCCTCTCCCTTTCCCTCCTTGCGTGCAGCGGCCCTTCGGCCGAGCCCCCCGATACGAAGGACGACGGTTGTTCGCGGGACAAACTGGAGCAAGACTTCGCGTCCTCTCCCCTGATGGGCGCCGGGGTCGACGCCGAGGGAAACCTTGCGCCGGGGAGCTACATCGTGAGCAGCACTTGGATCCACCGGAAGGGCACGTCGGCGTCCGAAGCGAAGTTCGAGGAGCTCGTGGGCCCCATTGGCGAGGCGCTCCAGACCCAGCCGGGGCTCGTGGCGTTCCAGCTCGGCAGCTCCGCGAGCTGCCACGCGGGGCGTACGCTCACCGTCTGGAAGGACGAGGAGGCGATGTTCCAGTTCGTCGGCAGCCCCGCGCACGTCGAAGCGATGGCGCATATCGGAGAGGTGAGCCGCGGCGATAGCGTGGCCACGAACTGGCAGGATGATGAGCGCGGCGCCACCTGGGAGAAAGCGCTCACGCAGCTCGCGGCGGAGACGGGTCCTACCTATTAGCAGGTCCGTTCTGCTCGGAGAGAAGGTCCTCGACGGTGGAGTCCCAGCCGTCGAGGACGCGCCTCCTCACACCGGCGGCGGATTCCGTTCCTCGAACCCGCGCTGGTGCCAGTACGGATAGGGCGGCGTTACCACGCTTGCCGCATCGAGCGCGGCGACGTGCTCCGGTGCCAGCGTCCACCCCACGGCGTCGAGGTTCTGCCGCAGTTGTTCCTCGGTGCGCGCGCCGATGATGAGGGACGAGACCGTCGGCCGCTGCAGGAGCCAGTTCAGCGCGACCTGCGGCACCGTTTTGCCCGTCTCGGCGGCGACCTTGTCGAGCGCGTCGACAACGCGATAGAGATATTCGTCCTCCACCGGCGGCCCGCGATCGACGACGACCTTGCTTTGCAGCCGGCTCGCCGGCGGTAGCGGCTGACCGCGCCGGATCTTCCCGGTGAGTCGGCCCCATCCGAGCGGGCTCCACACCACGGCGCCGACACGCTGATCGATCCCGAGTGGCATCAGCTCCCATTCGTAGTCGCGCCCGATCAGCGAATAATACGTCTGGTGCGCCACGTACCGCGTCCATCCGTGGCGATCGGAGACGGCCAGCGATTTCATGAGGTGCCAGCCGGAGAAATTCGAGCAGCCGACATAGCGGATCTTCCCCGCCTTCACGAGCGTGTCGAGCGTGCTCAGCACCTCCTCGATCGGCGTCACCGCGTCGAAGCCGTGCAGTTGATACAGGTCGATGTAGTCCGTGCGAAGCCGCGTGAGGCTCGTGTCCACCGCGCGCAGCAGGTGGCTTCGCGACGACCCGACGTCGTTCGGGCCAGGGCCTGCGCGGAACGTGCCCTTCGTCGAGATGAGCACGCGGTCACGCCGCCCCTGGAGGGCGCGCCCGAGGATCTCCTCCGCCGCGCCACCCGAATAGATGTCGGCCGTATCGAACATCGTCAATCCAGCGTCGAGGCAGATGTCGACGAGGCGCGTCGCCTCGGCCACGTCGCTCGAACCCCACGCCTTGAAGAACTCGCCCGACCCCCCGAAGGTGCCGGTGCCGAAGCTCAACACCGGGACCTTCAGCCCCGATCCGCCCAATTGTCTGTACTCCATCAGACCAGCCTGTGCTCCTTCCCTGCGCCGGTGTCAATGGCCACGGACACGTCCTGTTGCCCTTGGCCCGCCATGAACGCTTGCAGCCGCGGAACGGTGTCGTCGAGAAAGGCGCGCACCCGCGGGGGCACGCGCTGGCCCCCGAGATGAAGCGCGTGCACGTCCTCCGCGTCGCTGTGCTCCTCGGACGTCAGCACTTCGACGAGGCGACCGGCGGCGATGTCGGGATCGATATGGAAATCGGCCAACCGCCCGAGCCCCACGCCCGCGATCGCCATTGTGCGAACCGTCTCGCCATTGTTCGCGAGCAGGCTCCCCTGCACCATCCGATCGACGAGGCGACCTGCCTGCCGATGCGGCCACACCGGCGCCGCCCGCCGGAAGTTGAAGCCGAGGCAGTTGTGGTGGTCGAGATCCTCGACGGTCCGCGGCGTC
Source organism: Polyangium sorediatum (assembly GCF_029946465.1). Taxonomy (NCBI): domain Bacteria; kingdom Pseudomonadati; phylum Myxococcota; order Polyangiales; family Polyangiaceae; genus Polyangium; species Polyangium sorediatum. The sequence continues at coordinate 40,437 of NZ_JARZHI010000044.1, read as the reverse complement.
CCGTGCCGCTTCAGGTAGCCCGGAGATCCCACGATCCGGCGCCGCGCCGTGCCGATCTTGCGCGCGACCAGGTTCGAATCGGTGAGCGCCCCGATGCGAAACGCGACGTCGGTGCGATCGAGGTAAAGATCGACGATTTCATCCGAAAGCGACAGGTCGACGACGATGTCGGGGTACCGCTCCCAGAAGGCCGGCAGCAGCGGCACGAGCCCGCGCGCGCCGAAGGCCACCGAGGCGCTGACGCGCACCGTCCCGCTCGCGTGCGCGCCTCCTCGCGCGAGCTCGCGTTCGAGATCTTCGAGCTCCGCGAGCAGCGCGCGGCTCCGCTCGAAGTAGAGCTGTCCTTCGTCGGTCAGCGATAGACGTCGCGTCGAACGCTCGACGAGACGCACGCCCATCCGCGCTTCGATCCGGCCGATCAGCTTGCTCACCGTCGACGGCGTCATCCGGAGCTGGCGAGCGGCCTCCGAGAAGCTCCGGGCTTCCACCACCCGCACGAAGACCTGCATCTCGCCTGCGCGATTGTCCATCTTGCTCCTGTCCTGGGTGGGTCTACGCGACGCCACGTCGCGCGTCGAGCCTGTCCTCGTCCGTTTGGTGAACCGACTTCACAGATCTCGTGCACGCGGCGCGGATTCCCGAAGGGCCGCGGAGCTTCCATCCTTCTGCGTGGAAAGGAACGTCGCATGAAGATCTTCGTGACTGGCGCGAGTGGTTACATCGGTGGCTCCATCGCCGCGCAGCTCGCCTCCCAAGGCCATACCGTGCGTGGCCTCGTTCGCTCGACGGCCAAGGGCGACGGCGTCCGCGCGAAGGGCATCACGCCCGTATTTGGCACGCTCGACGATGCCGCCTTGCTGAGCACCGAGGCGAAGGCCGCCGACGCCGTCATCAACGCCGCCGACAGTGATCACGCAGGCGCCGTCGAGGCCTTGCTCGCCGGGCTCGCGGGGTCGGGCAAACCCTTTCTCCACACGAGCGGCAGCAGCATCGTCGGGGACGAGGCGATGGGCGCGCCCTCCGACGCGATTTACACGGAGGACACCCCGGTCAAACCCGAGCCCGACAAGGTCCACCGCGTCGCGTTGAACCAGCGCATCGTCGACGCGGCGCCTGCCGTGCGGACCATCGTGCTCTGCAACACCCTGATCTATGGCGACACGCTGGGCCCCCCCGCGCAGAGCGTGCAGATTCCGCCGCTCGTCGCGCAGGCGAAGGAGAGCGGAATTCCTCGTTATATCGGGCGCGGCCTCAACATCTGGTCCAACGTCCACATCGCCGACGTGGTCGACCTTTATCTGCTCGCGCTGGAGAAGGCGCCCGCGGGCAGCTTTTACTACGTCGAGAACGGCGAGGCCTCGTTTGGGGATCTCGTCCGCGCGATCGGCAAGGCGCTCGGGCTGGGCGAGGCGCAGTCCTGGCCGGCCGAGGCAGCGGTCGCGAAATGGGGCCGCGAGCTCGCCGTCTTCGCGCTCGGCTCCAACAGCCGCGTCCGCGCCGACAAGGCCCGCGCCGAGCTCGGTTGGAGCCCCCGACATCGCTCGGTCGTCGACTGGGTCACGCAGCACGTCCGATGAAATCGACCATGGCTCCTCGCGTTCGTCGCGCCCTCCCTCATCTCTTGTCGTAGGTCGTCGCGACGAGCACGACGCGCGTGACGCCGAGCTCCTGAATGGGCGGTGATCGATGCACCGCCGCCCGCTCCGCGCCCGGATATCGCTCCCCTTTGAGCAGCACGACGTCTCCGGCGTTTGCCCGGCGCACCTTATCGGGGTCCCGCACGATCCGGCGATTGGCCTCCGCGGGCGCGAGCGGGGCCGGCGCGAGCTCCTCCCGACGAACCCCGTCGTCCGGCAACCACTCCGTCCCAGGCCCGAGGTACGTGGTCACCATGCGGAGGCGCACGTAGTCCACGTGGAACTTGCGGCATTGATCGTGCCGTATCGCTCCGAAAGACACCTGGATGCGCCGGGCGCCGGTGAGCTCCGCGAAGCGCCGGAGCAGACGCCCGAGATCCGAGCGCAGCGGGCTCGTGTCGTCGTCGGGGTCGAAGGGCCGGCCCGCCTTGATCTCCGCCGCGTCGAAGACCCCCTCGAAAGCGTCCTTCTTGCTGGCCCACGCCGCCATCTCGGGCCCGAGGCCCGGCGGGACCGGACGCGCCCAGATCGCGACGTTCACGGAAGGTTCGTGGATCGACGCGAGGACGTCGGGAGCGCCGCCGAGGCGAAACGAGCTGTCCTGGCGTGAAGATGTGACGGCATGAAGGATCACGAGGGCCTTCTATATTGCAAACGTATCTTAGTTGCAAATATAGTTCGACATGGACTGCAACATGGACCGAGAGCATGACGACCTCTGCCGGCGCGCGGCGCACCACCTCCACGAGGCAGGTTTTTCGCCGATCGGCGGGGCACCCTCGGGTGGGCTCGCCGTGCGGCGCGTCGCCGTCGACTCGACGCTCTCCCTTGGGTACGACCCGGCCGCAGGCCTCGTGCGCCTCTCGGTCTCGTTCACCCGCGGCGCCGCGACGTGCGGGATCTTCCAGGGCGGGCGAGGCGAGCTGCGGATCTTCGCGGGGCCGTCGTCGCTGCTCGGGCTGCTCTGCTGGATCACGTCGTCGCACGACGAGCTGACCGCGTTCGAGGCCGACGCGTGGCTCGAGCAGATCCTGTCGCTCTGCCCCGCGACGTACGCCGTGCTCTCCTCCCGGAGCGGCGAGGAGATCCTCGCCCTCGTGATGCCGCAGGAGGCCAGCGCGATGTTGCAGTAGCAGGGACTGGCGTGTTCAGCGGCGGCGCGCCATGACCTGGAGGTGGCCACCCGCGGTCGTATACCCCTCGTGCGCAATCCGCTCTTGCAATGCGAGGAACTCCTGCCGAGCCTCCCATGGATCGAAGCCGGATCCCCGCGCCGCCCCGAGCGCCTCCAGCATCTCGCGAAAGAGGATCGGCTTGCCGAAGATCTCGACCACCTCCGCGCCGGCCGCATCCACCGCGTCCTCGAGCTCGCGAAGGGTGAAGGCGTGGACGGGCAGCCCGTACGGACAGGTCGCCCGCCCGGTGAGCAGAATGTCCATGGCCTCCGCCTTCTTTCCGGACTCCAGGGCGCCTAGAAAATAAGACTGTCGATTGTCGACCCCGAGGACCACGTAAGCCCCTGGAGCCGCGACCCGGCACAGCTCCGCGATGGCCTCTCGGTATTGGGAGGTGCAATACGAGACCGGATCGCCTTCGCAGAACACCAGATCAAATGCGCCGTCGGCGAAGGGCAAGGAGACGATGGTTCCCACCTCGAAGGCGGCACGTGGGAGCAGCCCTCGCTGCGCGAAGCGGGCCTTGGCCTGTTCGAGCATTCCCGGCGAGAGATCGAGCACCGTGACGTGATGACCCCGCTCGGCAAAGAGCGCGCCGTACTTGCCGCTCCCGCCTCCGGCGTCGAGAATGCGTAGGCTCCGGCCCTCGGGGAGCACGGCAGCCACCGCGTTCCACGTGAGGCTCTCGTAGACGAACCAGTAGAGCCGACGGCGGAGGACCTGATCGGCCTCGTCTTGATCGTAGCTCGGCGCCACTTGGTCGTACGTCTCGCGAATCAGCTCGTTCGAATCCATGGTGCGGCCTATCGGGAGCGGAGCCCCCGGATGACCCGGGGGCCGCTCGATTCCGTGCCTTCGTTCCGTTCGATCACATGGTGCCGCCACACGTCAGGACGGCGCCGCCGGACGTGAGGTTCTCGATGTCCTTCTTCACGAGCGACTGGATGAGCGCCTTTTTCCCCGGCGCCTTCTTCCCCGCCTTCTTCGTGCTCACCTTGTTCTGCTTCTTCATGCTCGTCTCCTTCAACGATGCCGACCCGCCACAGCCGACTGCGCATTCAGCCGCTGCAACATTTCCATGGGATATTTCAACGGAAGCTCGACATACCACCTGCGGAGCGTCTCCTCCCCGAGGTGCTCCGCGACGAACTCGTATTGCCACTCCATCTGCCGAGCGAAGGCGCGGGCGAATCCCTCCGGATCCTTCTGCATGCGCCTCCGCGCTCGTGCCTTCTCGGCCAGGGTCACGGGCTCGTGGTGAATGAACTGCCCAAAGAAGCGAGCGCAGAACGCCCCGTAGTTCTGCGTGAACAGGAGAAAGCAATGCCACATCTCGTCGAGCGCGGCCATCGGCTGCGTCACGAGGAGCCGCCTGCGGCTACGGAGCTTGCTCTTCTGTCCGATCAGCCAGAGCCATCGCTTCGTTTCGGTGAAGATCTCCTCTGCGTCCGCCGGATCCATGGGATACGATACGAGGAAGCGCTGGACGACGTCGCGGTTCCTGTAGGCGAGGACCTCGTCGAGCGACGAGAGCTTCTGCTTGCGCGCGGGGACTCCCCAGGAGCCGCAGGACGCAAGCGTCACCTCGTGCGCGAAATGCTCGCCATTTGCGTGTGCCATTCCGATCCTGCCAACGATAAGAATGCTTCAGCGTAGCCCGCGCCGCTCGGAGCGGCCAATCCGCAGCACGCTTACGTCGCGCCGTGCGCCCTATGGCGCACCGCATTCCGCGTCATGGGCAGAATCGAGCTAGCCCCGCGGCGGCAGCGGAGCCCTCTTCTTTCGTGCTCCCCTCGCGCCCGATGCGGCGGCCCGCAAAATGCGGCGGAAGGTCGGGCATTCCATGTGGCTCGGCGCGCGGCAGGCCGCGGCGTGCCGGAGGCCGTCGCGTATCGCGCAGAGGTCGCGGATCGTCGCGTCGAGCTCCTCCGCCTTGGCCATGAGCCTTTGCCGATCGATACGCGGCCGCCCGTCCGGCGCGATCATCAGAGCGATCTCGTCGAGCGAAAAACCGGCGGTGCGCCCCAGCGCGATCAGCGCAAGCCGCTCCAGCACGCCGGGATCGAACAGACGGCGCAAGCCTCGCCTGCCGATGGATGTGATCAGCCCCTTTTCCTCATAGAACCGCAGCGTCGAGGCAGGAACGCCAGACCGACGCGCAACTTCCGCGATGTCCAGGTCTCTCACCCTCTTGACCTCAAGTCGACTTGAACTGGCACCGTGCAGCTTCCACTTCTCGAAGGCAAGCCAAGGAGACGATCATGGCCGTAGCGCATCCCACCGAGGACGAACAATCGAAGCTTTGGAACGGCCCTGCCGGACATGCCTGGGTCGACGAGCAGGCGCTGCTCGATCACATGTTCCAACCGTTCGAAGACCTGCTCGTCGAAGCGGTCGCCGCCGGAGCCGCGAGTCACGTGCTCGACATCGGCTGCGGCACGGGCAGCACGACGCTCGCCGTCGCGCGGCGGCTCGGCGCGAAGGGCCGCTCGGTCGGCATCGACCTCTCGGAGCCGATGATCACCGCCGCCCGCGCCCGCGCCGCACGGGAAACCACACCCGCGAGCTTCCTCCGCGACAGCGCGCAGACCCACGCGTTCGAGCCTGCGAGCTTCGACATGCTCATCTCGCGCTTCGGCGTCATGTTCTTCGACGACCCTGTCCGGGCCTTCGCGAACCTGCGGCGCGCGGCAAAACCCGACGCCGCGTGCCGGTTCATCGCTTGGCGGAGCGCCGCGGACAATCCGTTCATGACGACGGCCGAGCGCGCCGCGGCGCCGCTCCTGCCGAACCTCCCCGTCCGCCGCCCAGACGCGCCCACGGGGCAGTTCGCCTTCGCGGACCCGCGCCGCGTCTCCGCCCTCCTTTCGCAGAGCGGCTGGGCCGACATCGACATCCAGCCGATCGACGTCGCCTGCACCCTGCCCGCGAGCGAGCTCGTCCGGTACCTGACCCGGCTCGGCCCCGTCGGCCTGATCCTTCAACAGGTGGACGATCGGACGCGCGCGCAGGTCCTCGAAACGGTGCGCGCCGCCTTCGAGCCCTATGTGCACGGCGCGGACGTTCGCTTCTCCGCGGCCTGCTGGAGCATCGGCGCGCGCGCGCCGCGTCCCTGAGCGCTGGACGATCGGGCGCGCTCGCCCTCACCGGGGCAGGCGCGCCGCACCTGCGCGGGCGCCCGCGAGCACGGTGTCGATGGCCGCGGCGGCGTAGTCCTCGCTGACGTCCTCGCCGCGCTGGATGAGGCGCGTGAAAATCCCCCCGAAGATCAGGTCGTGGATGAGCTCCAGGTTCACGTCCGCGGGGAGCTCGCCGCGCGTGATGCCGCGTTCGAGCATGGCCGTGTTGCGCTGCTGCCGTCGATCGCGCAGGGCCCTCGAAATGGCCTCCACCTCCGGATCCGCGCGCTCCATCTGCAACATCCGCACGATGCCCCGGCCCGTCGGTGTCTGGCACAACCGCACGGAGCGCATCACCACGGCCAGCAGATCCCCGCGCAGCGTGCCCGTATCCACCGCCTCCTGCTCCTCGTTGGCCGCGCGCAGAGACGCCGCGACGAGCTCCGACTTCGTCGGCCAGCGCCGGTAGATCGTCGTCTTGTTCACCCCCGAGCGCGCCGCGACATCCTCGATGCGCAGCGCGCCGTAGCCCACGCGCCCGAGCTCCTCGTGCGTCGCGGTGAGCACGGCCGACACCACGCGCTCGGCGCGTCCATGGACGCGGGTGCCTTCGGTGCGGCGGGTTCGAGGACCGGGCGGGGGGGTGCTCTCGTGCTGCATGGCCTGGGTCTATCTAACGGATCCGCCGGGATTTTCGCGCAGATTTGCCACAAAGGCAACTCGTTGTTGCCAAAGCTCCACGTCTGGGTACTATGGCAACTACAAGTTGCCTTGAGACGCACGAGAGGTACGTCGCGGACATGGATGAGCGCATCGTGATCGTGGGAGCCGGCCAGGCCGGTGGCGAGCTCGCGGCCGGGTTACGAAAGCAGGGCTACCCGGGGCGGATCGTCCTGCTGGGAGACGAGCCGCATCCGCCCTACCAGCGCCCTCCGCTCTCGAAAGGGTTCCTGCTCGGAAAGGTCGCGCTGGCCGAGCTCTACCTCAAACCCCTGGCGACCTACGAGCGCTTCGACATCGAGCTCCGGCTCGGCGCGCGCGTCGAGGCCATCGACCGCTCCACGCGGGCGCTCGCCCTCCAGGACGGGAGCCGTCTTTCCTACGACAAACTCGTCCTGGCCACGGGCGGCCGCGCGCGTCGTTTGTCCCTCCCCGGGCTTCCGCGCGCGCCGATCGAGAACCTGTTCTCGGTGCGATCGATCGCCGACATCGAGGCGATGCGCGCGAAGTTTGTCGCGGGCAACCGGTTGGTCCTCGTCGGCGGCGGCTACGTCGGGCTCGAGGTCGCGGCCGTGGCCGTGCAGCTCGGGCTGCGGGTGACGGTGCTGGAGGCCGCGCCTCGCCTGCTCGCCCGCGTCACGGGGCCGGAGGTGTCCACCTTCATCGAGCAGCTTCACCACGAGCGGGGCGTGGATTTCCGCCTCGCCTGCGAGGTGCAGGGCCTCGCGCTCGACGAGGCCGGGCGCGAGGTGCGCGGCGTCCGCATCGTTCGTCACGGCATCCCCGAGCAGATCGACGCGGATCTCGTGCTCGTGGGCATCGGCCTCGTCCCGAACACGGAGCTGGCCTCCGGGGCGGGCCTCGCCGTCGACGACGGCATTGTCGTCGACGAATACGCCTGCACGGCCGACCCGGCCATCCTCGCCATCGGGGACTGCGCGAACCAGCCGAGCGCCTTCGCGGGGGGACGCCTCCGGCTCGAATCCGTGCCCAATGCCATCGAGCATGCGCGCGTCGCGGCCGCCACCCTCATGGGCAAGCGGGAGCCTTCGGCCGCCATTCCCTGGTTCTGGTCGGACCAGTACGGCTTGAAGCTGCAAATGGTGGGGCTCTCCGCCGGCTACGAGCAATGCGTCACGCGAGGCTCCGCCGGGGGCAAGGAGTTCTCGGCCTTTTATCTCAAGGACAACCGGATCCTCGCCGCCGATGTCCTGGGCCGCCCCGCGGAGTTCATGGCCGCGAAGCGGCTCGTCGCGAGCCGGGCGCAGGTGGACGTCACCCGCCTGGGCGACGCGGCCGTCCCGCTCGCCAGCCTCGCCGCTTGAAGACCATCGTTCATCGAAATCCAGGAGGAAGAATGCCGAAGATCAAATTCATCGAGGCGGACGGGAAGGAGCACGAGGTCGAGGCGCAGGAGGGACAGTCCGTCATGCAGGCGGCCATGGACAACCTCGTGCCCGGCATCGTCGCCGAATGCGGAGGGTTTGCCAGTTGCGCGACCTGCCACGGGTATGTCGACGAGGCCTGGCTTCCGAAGGTCCCCCCGCCCGATGCGGCGGAAGAGGGAATGATCGCATGCGCCTATCACGTCCGGCCGAACAGCCGCCTGACCTGCCAGATCACGGTGACGCCCGCGCTGGATGGACTCGTGGTCCGTCTCCCCCTTTCACAGACGAGTGAATGAACCATTCCGAGAGAGGTTCGAACATGCACGCATTCAGCGGTCAGAAATTGGATCAGATTCCTGCGCACGTCCCGCCGGAGCTCGTGTACGACTACGACAGCAGCCGAGATCCGCGGATGCTCGAGGACCCGCACGCCCGGATGCGCTCCCTCGTCCTGGAGGCGCCGCCCATCTTCTTCTCCCCGCACAACGGGGGCCATTGGTTCGTCACCCGGAAGCAGGCCATCGTGGACATCACGATGAACCCGGAGGTCTACAGCAACAGCCTCTTCCACGCCGCAGAATCCCACGCAGGGGAAGGGGAGCACGCGGCCCCGCAGCCGGGCTTCCTGATGTTGCCCATTTCGACGGATCCGCCGCAACACACCGCCTACCGGGCCCCCCTCAACCAGCCCCTGGCGGCGAAATCCGTCGCCACACTCGAGACGGCGATCCGCACCATGACGAACGAGCTCATCGACAACGTGCTCGACGCAGGACGCTGCAATTTCCTTTCGGACATCGCCGAGCCGCTGCCCGTCACGCTCTTCATGCAGCTCGCCGGCATGCCGACGAACCGCCTGGCCGAGTTCCGTGAGCTCGCCACGCAGGCCACCTCCGCCACAGTGGATCACGCGACCCGCGAGCAGATTTTCAAACGGATCGCGGGGATCCTGACGGAGTCCATCAAGCTCCGGCAGGAGAAGCGCGAGGACGACCTGATCAGCCGGCTGCTCGACGCGAACATCCACGGCCGCAAGCCCACGTTCCAGGAAATGCTGGGCTACAGCATCACCCTGTTCCTCGGCGGGCTCGACACCGTCGTGAATGCCCTGAGCTTCGGCGTCCGTCACCTGGCGCGGGATCAGGGATTGCAGGCCAAGCTCCGGGCCGACCCGGGCCTCCTGCCCAGCGCCGTCGAGGAGCTCCTGCGCCTTTACGGCGTCGCGTGCCCGCCCCGGCGCGTGACGCGCGACGTGGTCCTTCACGGCGTCCAGCTCAAGCAAGGCGACGCCTTGTTGTTGCTCCTTCCCGCGGCGAACTACGACGACGCCGCATTCCCCAATCCCGAGCAGTTCACCCTGGGCCGGACGGAGCAACACATGACGTTCAACGCGGGCCCCCACCGGTGCGTCGGCCTGAACCTGGCCCGCCTGGAGATAAAGGTGTTTTACCAGGAGTGGTTGAAGCGTATCCCGCCGTTCCGGCTCGACCCCCAGGCGCCGCCGCGGTTCACGGGGGGCTTCAACCTGGCCGTCACGAGCCTGCCGCTGGTCTGGGCGTAGGGCTCCTGTGTTATCGGGACGCGCCGCCGGCGGCCGCTTCGACGCGACGCTGGCAGGTCCGCTGCTCGGCGCGGGCCATCTCTTCGGTCACGCCGAGGTGCTTGACCGTCCAATCGACAGGTACGCAATAGGGCGTCGCGGCCCATAGCTGCGGGTCCTCGGGGCTGACGAGCGGCATCAGATCGTTCCACACCTGCAAGGTCTGGTCGTCGGATGCGGTGACGAGGCGCTTGCCGTCGGGGCTCCACGCCACCGAGGAGACCCAGCCCTCGTGCCCGCGAAGGACCACCGGCTCGCCCGTCCCATCGCCATTCCAGATCCGCACCGTCTTGTCCACGGAGGCGGTGGCAATACGCTTGCCGTCCGGGCTCCACGCCGCCGAACGGACCCAGCCTTCGTGCCCATTCAACACCAGCGGCTCGCCCGTGCCCTCGAGGTCCCACACGCGCGCCGTCCGGTCGGAGGACGTGGTGACGATGCGCTTGCCATCGCGGCTCCATGCCGCGAATTCGACCCAATGATCATGTCCGCGAAAGATCCGTGGCTCGCCCGCCCCATGGGCATTCCACACCCGCACGGTCCGATCCGAGGACGTCGTGGCGATGTGCGCGCCGTCGGGGCTCCACGCCGCCCAGCGGACCTCGCCCTCGTGCCCGCGGAGGACCCGCGGTTCGCCGCTTCCATCGGCGTTCCAGATGCGCGCCGTCCGGTCCTCGGAGGCGGTGACGACGCGCTTGCCATCGGGGCTCCACGCCGCCGCATTGAGCGCGCTCTCGTGCCCGCGAAGCACCACCGGCTCGCCTGTCCCCTCGGCATTCCAGAGACGCGCCGTCCGGTCCTCGGAGGCGGTGACGATGCGGCTGCCGTCCGGGCTCCACGCCGCCGAGGAGACCCAGTTCTCGTGCCCGCGCAAGAGCAGAGGTTCACCCGACCCGTCGGCCTTCCATACCCGCGCGGTGCCGTCCTCCGACGCCGTGAGAATACGCTCGCCGCCGGGGCTATACGCCACGGAAGAGACCGCGCCCTCGTGCCCGCGGAAGACCCGCCGCTCCCCCATCCTCCGGGCGTCCCAGATGCGCACGGTCCTGTCGGACGACGCGGTGACGATGCGCCGGCCATCCGGGCTCCATTCGGCCGCACGCGCCCAGCCCTCGTGGCCCCGCAGGATCCAGGGTTCGCCCACGCCATCGGCGCTGTAGACCCGCGCCCGTTTGTCGTCGGACGTGGTGATGATGCGCGTGCCGTCGGCGCTCCATTTCGCCGAACGGACCCAGCCCTCGTGCCCGCGCAAGATCAGAGGTTCGCCCGACCCGTCCGCATTCCACACCCGCGCGGTCTTGTCCTCCGACGCGGTGGCGATGCGCTTGCCATCGGGGCTCCACGACGCGAACCGCACCTTGTTCCCGTGCCCGCGCAAGATCAGGGGCTGGCCCGTCCCGTCGGCATTCCACACCCGCACCGTCCGGTCCTGCGAGGCGCTGACGAGGTACTTCCCATCGGGGCTGAAATCCGCCCACAGGACGGCATTGTCGTGGCCACGCAAAACGAGGGGCTCGCCGGTGCCATCGGCATTCCAGACCCGCACCGTCTTGTCATACGACGCGGTCACGATGCGCTTTCCATCGGCGCTCACGGCCACGGAGCTCACCGCATCCTCGTGCCCGCGCAGGACGAGGGGTTCGCCCGTCCCGTCGGCCTTCCACACCCGCGCCGTCCTGTCGTCGGAGGCGGAGGCGACGCGTTTGCTGTCGGGGCTCCAGGCGACCGCATTGATCGCGCTGTCGTGACCACGCAAAAGGAGGGGCTCACCGGTCCCATCCGCGTTCCACACGCGCGCGAGCTTGTCCCGGGACGCAGAAGCAATCCGTTTGCCGTCGGGGCTCCACGCCGCGGAAAAGACGCTGTCGTGGTGGGGGAGCACCACGAGCGTGAGCCCGCTGTGCATGGCCGTCAGCGCCAGGTCGGACCATTCGCGCGGCACGCCGGGCGGCTCCACCTCGCGCAGCAGCGCGAGCGCGGTCGTCGGATCGGTGTCCAGAAGCTCGCGCGCCAGGGCCATGCGGGTGGTATTGCGCGTCTGCCGGGCCTCGTCCTGGGCGAGCGCCGAAGCTTCATCCGCGAGCGCCGAAGCTTCGTCCGCGCGCGCGGCTTCTCGGTTCGCCCGGCTCGCGAGCAGCGACACGAGGAGGGCAATGGCGCCGAGGGTGACGACGGTGCCCGCGGCGATCCGCCGGCGCATGCGCCGCGCATGCTTCGAGAGCGCGATGACGGCCTGGAGATACCGCTCCTCGCGCGCGCCGAACCCGACCGCCGACGCCTCGCGCCCCTGCGCGCGCCGGCGCTCGAGCCACACGCGCGCCTCCTCCGCCGCGCGATCGCGCCAGAGCAGACCCTCGGCGTTCCCGCTCGCCTCCCATGGCTCGGCCGCGGCGCGCAGCCGCGCCAGGAACTGCGCGTCGAGCTCGTTCTCGTCGAGCCATTGCTTGAGCTTCGCCCACCGCTCGACCAGCGACTCGTGGATGATCTCCACCGTCGTGCCCTCGCGCCCGCCGGAGGTCTCGATGAGCAGGAGCCGCGCGTCGGCGAGGTGATGGACCACCTGCTCCACCGCGCGGCCGTCCTCGGCGAGCGCATAAAGCTCCTCCAAATTCACCACCGCGCGCGTGCGCTCGGGCGTGACGAGGCGCAGGAAGACCGCCCGGCAAAGCCGCTGGTCGAGCGACGAGAGCCCGGAGAGGACCGCGTCCGCGTGCGTCGACAGCGCCCCCGCGACCCCGCCGAGCTGCTCATAGCTGTCCCGGGTGAGCAGGCGGCGCTCCCGATCCCGCGCCTCCCATAATTTCGCGGCCGTGAATTGCAGGAGAGGCAGCGGGCTCTGCGTACGTTCGAGCGCGCCGAGCATGCCGACGATCATCTCCTCGCTCTCGAAGGAATACCCCGTCGCCTCGATCGGCCGCGTCAAGGCCTCGCGCAGCCCCTCGTGCCCCACGGGCGGCAGGAACGAGAGCCCGCGGATCACCTCCGTCATCAGCTTTCGATCCTCGGTCATGCGATCGAGGAAATCGGAGCGGATGGAGAGAATGACGCGCAGCGGGGACGAGGCGTCGTCGGCCGCGCCCTCGATGCAAGCGGCGAACGCCGCGCGCTCGGCGGGGTCGGTCCCCAGGGTATAAAGCTCCTCGAATTGATCGACGAAGAGCAGAATGCGGTGCAGGCTCCCCTGCCGGCGGCAGCGCGACCGCAAGCGCGCCCCGAGGAGCCCCGGCTGCGCGCGCAGGCTGGCCACGAGATCCTCAGGGTCGCTCGGCTCGCCCGCGCCCGCCCGGGTGCTCTCCGGCGCGGCCGCCGCAATCTGGAGCAGCACCTCGGCGAGCGCGGCGAGGGGCCGGCGCCCCGGGCGCAGGAGGAAGGTCTCCCAACGCTCGCCCGAGCGCTTCAAGGCCGGGATCACGCCCGCGCGCACGAAGGACGACTTGCCCGCGCCCGAGGGCCCGGCCACGGCCACGAGCGGCTGGTGGCGGAGCTGGCCGAGGACGCTGGCGACGTCGCGATCACGGCCGAAGAAGCGCGCCGCGTCCGCCTCTTGAAAGGCAGAGAGGCCGGCGAAGGGGCTCTCGTCCTCGCTCGGCGCGAGGGACTTTCGGCCGGGCAAGACGGCTTCGAGCGCGGCGAGCAGCTCCTCGGCCGAGCTGAAGCGCTCTTCTTTGTGTTTCTTCAAGCAGCGGTCGATGACGGCGCCGAGCGGGCCCACGTCCGCGCGTTTGTCGCTCACGCTGGGCATGGGGATGTCGAGGATCTCGACCTGCGAGAGCTGGAACAGGTTGGCCGGGGCGAGCGGGTGCGCGCCGGTGCAGAGTTCGAACAGAATGATGCCGACGGCCCAGATGTCGCTGCGCGCGTCGATGTCCTCGGCGCGCCATTGCTCGGGCGACATGTACGGGAGCGTGCCGAGGAGGGCGCCGTCCTCGGTCAGGCCGGAGCCCTTGACGAGCGGCGGCCGGGAGGCGGTGATCGCGGACAGCTCCTCGGCTTCGAAGCGCTTGGCGATGCCGAAATCGAGCACCTTCACGTGCCCGCCGCCGGTCAGGAAGATGTTGTCGGGCTTGAGGTCGCGGTGCACGATCCCGAGCTGATGGGCGCACGAGAGCGCGCGCACCACGGGCAGGACGAGCTCGACGGCGAGGCTCGGCGACACGCGCCCGCTGCGGGTGTCGGCGGGGGAGCGGGGCTCGAACGCGCCGGGCACCTCGCGTTGCGCCAGAAAGGCGCTGAGGGTGCGGCCTTCGAGGTGCTCGAGCACCATGTACGGGTATCCGTCGTGCTCGTCCACCTCGTGGATGACCACGATATTCTCGTGCTTGCAGCGGGCGGTGGCGCGCGCCTCGGCGAGAAAACGCTCGGCGCCCTGGCCGCTGTGTTCGAGGAGGAGCTTGATGGCGACGAGGCGGCCGAGCTTGGTGTCGCGGGCGAGGAACACGATCCCCATGCCGCCCTCGCCCAGCTTGCGGATGAGCTCGTAGTGCTTGATGCTGGAGCCGGCCCGCAAAGGCCCGGCGTCCGCCTCGGAGCCCGGCTCTGCGAGTGATTCCGCGCTTTCGGTCCGGGCCAAAGGGAGATTGGGGTCCGGGCTCTTGGGATGCGCCTCGGGGGGGCCGTTGTTTTCGTTCTGCAGCATCGCCGTTCGTTCGTGTCTCCCGCCCCTCGTCCTCGCTTCGGGGGAGCGATGCTAGCATCGGGCGCGCGTGTTTTCTCGGATCCTCCGTGGTGACCGCGGGCACGCTCGGCGTCATGTTTTTGGTGGGTAGCGAGCGAGCGGTCGCATCGGTGAGACCGTCTCCGGGAGGGGGGAGACCATCTCCAGAGACAGGGGAGCGTGTCTTCCGGGAGGGTGAGACCCTCTTGCAAGAGGGTCGGGAGCGTCTTCGAGGGGGAGGAGACCGTCCTCCGGAAGGGGCGCGGGGGTCTCGGGGAGGAAGGACCGTCCCTCCGGGGAAGGACGAGACCGTGCTGCAAGAGGGTCGAGCATGTCCTCGCGGAGACGGAGAACCCTGTCCCGGAAGGGACGAGGGGTCCCGAACGGGGGTCGAGAGGGTCTCGGAGAGGATCGTCAGCGTTCAAGGGGAGGGACGAGAGCGTCGTCCGACAGGGGCGAAAGCGTCTTGAAGAGGAATGGCGCGGGTATCGAAAAGGGTCGAGAGCGTTTTTCAGGGGGATGGGACGGTTGTTGGGGAGGGTCGATGCGCTAGAATTCGTCTCGCCTGCTGGAGCCTGAGATATGAAGCCTCCCCGCTTTCTCGTTAGCTCGTGGGTATTGATGACCGCGTGTGCCGCGTCGGGCGGGAGCGGCTCTCCGCCGGCGATCCCGCAACCCGCGGGCTCTCCCGGCCCCGTCCTCCAGGGAGAAACGACGGCGGCAGGTGTGAGGGGCTCGTGGCGCTCGCGCGGCTATGGCTGGCTTTTGACGGTGACCGACAAGGGGCTACGGCTTCACCACGAAACCACGGCGGGCTGCTACGCGGATCCCGCCGGGACGGCTGCGTTGAGCGAGATGTTCGGCTACAGCCAGACCGGGCCGGAGGGGACCGTGTATTTCCTCAGCCGTCCCGGCGAGACACAATATCTCTTCGACCGGCTCGACCGGCTTCCGGCCTCTTGTGATCAAAATCGCGCGTGGAATGCAGCGACCGTCTTCGACGTCTTCGCTGCCACCCTCTCGGAGCACTACGCGTTTTTCAAGGAACGCAATCTGGATTGGTCGGCTCGCGTCGAAGCGGGGCGCGCGCAGGTGTCGCCTGGGATGCCCGAGCGGGAGCTGTTCGAGGTCCTTTCGACGACGCTCCGGGGGCTCGGCGACGCGCATGTCCATCTCTCGGCCGAGATCGACGCCGAGGCCCTGAGCTTCGAGGAGCCGCACAGCCGGACGCTCGAGCTGGTGGCGGCACGCGCCCGCGCGGAGGGGCAGCCCGCGAAGGAGGTCGAGCGCGCGTGGCGGCGGGCCTACCGCGATGACATTTTGCAGGTCATCCTGGGCGGAAAGGGGCGGCAGACGGCCAACGACCGCATCTTCTGGGGGTTCGTCGGTCCGCGCATCGGTTATCTCAACGTGGTCACGATGGGGGGCTTCGGCGGCGGTGGCTCGCTCGAGAAGGAGCTCTCCGCCTTGAACCTCGTCCTCGACGAGGCCGTGTCCGCTTTCCAGGGCGCCGACGCGGTCCTCGTGGATGTCACCAACAACCGCGGCGGCTACGATTTGATCGCCCGTGCGCTCGCGAGCCGTTTTGCCGACCAGAAGCGAGTTGCTTTCACCAAGCATGCCTACCGCGCGAACGGCGTGGCGCCGCAGGCATTTTATGTGGAGCCGAGCCCGCGGGCGCGCTTCACCGGGCGGGTCTATCTGCTGACGAGCGACGTCACGGTCAGCGCCGGAGAGACGTTCACGATGACCATGCGCGCTCTCCCCAACGTCGTCCACGTCGGAACGACGACACGAGGCGCCTTCTCCGACGTGCTGGAAAAGCCGCTGCCGAACGGCTGGATGGTGAAGCTTTCGAACGAGATTTACCTGGACCCGAAAGGCCAGAGGGTCGAAGTTCGCGGCATTCCTCCCCAGGAGACCCTCGAGTTTTTCCCCGAGGACGACCTCTCGAACGGACACGCGAAAGCCGTCCGCCGACTGGCAGAAGAGCTTCCGAGGTAACGCCCGAGGCGCGGGGAGACGCGTCGGCTCTCAGCCGCGGCGCAGGATGATCTCGCGGTCCCGTACACGCCCGACCGGAAATTCGTATTCGCCCACCTTCACGAAGCCGTGCTTGCCGTAAAGCCGCTGGGCGCCGTGGTTCTCCGACCACACGCCGATCCATAGGAGGCGCCCCGGTCGCTCCAGCCAATCCAGCGCGAGCTTCAGCAGTTGGCTGCCCAGACCTGAGCCCTGCTCGGTCTTCAGCACATAGAGGCGCTTCATTTCGCCACACGCGGGCGTGACGTCCTCGTGCGGTAGCCTGCACGGCCCCACGTGGGCATAACCGACGGCGCGGCCATCCGCCTCGGCCAGCCAGAGGGCCTGCGCCGGATCGGACAGCTCGCTCCGGGCCTTGTCCTCGGCGTAGGCCGTTTCGAGGAAGTCGCGCAGGTCCTCGGGCGGGTAGAGGTGGCCGAAGGTCTCGACGAAGGTCGCGCAGGCGAGCGCGCGCAAGGTCTCGGTGTCAGCGGGCGTGGCGCGACGAATCGTGGCCTGGCTCATGGGCCGGGCATCTACCATCTTCGCGGGCGGACGCGAAGACCCATCGACGCGTCCCGCCGTGCCTCGAATGCCATCTCAGCACCCCTCAGGCCCACCCAGCGCCAGGCGCAACGGCTTCGCCGCGGAGCTTGCGCCGAAGAGGCGTGTTTCGAGGATGGGAGAGTCGCACTCCACCAGGACGACCTGATGCACCAGCGCGCCCGCGTCCGTGCGCACGACGGCACTCTTCAGCCGCGTCGCGCGCCAGGGGACCCAGGCCACGGCGCCGTCGTCGCAACGCACGGGGGCATAACGCAGCAGGCTTGCAAGCGGATGGTGCAAATCCTTGTACGACGCCGAAAACACGCGTCCACGCGAGAGCTTGCACCGCGGCTGCAGCGCCGCAAGGGCGCGCTCCCGCTGCTCCTTCTGCTCGGGCAGGCTGACCTCTTTCTGCGCGAGTACCTCGTCGAGAGCCTTTTCGGTCTTGTCGAGATCGTCCTCCGAAAACGCGGCCGTATCCTCGGCGAGCTCGACCGCGCTTACGCGACTCGCCAGGAACATTTCCTTGGCCATGCCTTTCGGCTGGATCTGGCGCGACGCTGCATCCTCGGGCGAGGCGAGCTCGACGAGCTCGGTCGGGCGAGACAAGCGCGCCTGGTATTGTTCGGCCTGGTGCTTGTGCTCGAAGAGCCCCGCCACGACCGCGAGCCCCTTGCGCCCGGGATCGGCGATCGGCAGATCGTCCAGCGTCGCGACGAACGGGTATCCCGCCGCGAGCTCCCCGGTTTCCCCGCTGCGGAGCGTCGTTTCGGCCGCACGGGCGTCCACGGCGACGCCGAGGAGGAGCGCATAGCGCGGCGCGGCGCTCTTGCATTCCTCGTCGAGGTAAACCTCGAGATGGCAGAGCCCAGCCGGCAAAACACCCTCGGCGGGGATGGAGCGCGGCGCCGAAGTGGAGCTCGACAGGGCTCCTGCCCTGGGGACCTGCTGTCCTGCGCCGGACGACGAGCACCCAGAGAGGGCCAGGGATACGCACAGCGCGACGGTGAGGGGCAGGGTGGGTCGATCCATGAGGAAGAGCGCTAGCACTCGAGATCGAGAAAGCAACGGTGCCCATTGACGTCGTCTCCCAATTGCGGTCTTCTATCGGTTTACCACTCGTGTAAAAGGATGCTCACATGCAATATTCGCGTTTCGGAGTTTGGTCGGGGGCGTTCGTGTCCGCCCTTCTGGTCGTCGCCTGTGGCGGGGAGGCGGTGACCCCACCCCCTGGCAACGGCGGGGCCGGCGGTGAAGCGGGGAGCGGCGGCGTGGGCGGAGCCGGCGGCATGGGCGGCATGGGCGGGGCCGGCGGCGTGGGCGGCGCGGGTGGCGCGGGTGGCGCTGGCGGCGCGGGTGGAGCTGGCGGGAGTGGCGGGGCGGAGCCGACGTGTGTGGATGCCGTGAAGAATGACACCGAGACAGGTGTCGACTGCGGCGGCGCCACCTGTGGCCCCTGCGCCGACGGGGAGGGCTGCCTGAGTGGCTCCGATTGCGTGAACGGCGTCTGTGAAAACGGCGTCTGCATGCCCGCGAGCTGTGCCGACATGATCAAGAATGGAAGCGAGACGGACGTCGATTGCGGCGGCCCTGCCTGCGCTCCCTGCAACGAGGGCCAGCTCTGTCAGGCCGCCTCGGATTGCACGAGCAGCGTCTGCGTGAACGGCGTTTGCCTTGCGTCGAGCTGCATGGACGCGGTCAAGAACGGCGACGAAACCGACGTCGATTGCGGCGGGTCCACCTGCGCCCCCTGCAACGATGGCCAGCTCTGTCAGGTCCCCTCGGATTGCACGAGCGGCGTCTGCGAGAGCGGCCTTTGTCAGGTCCCGACCTGCATGGACCTGGTCAAGAATGGTACCGAGACGGACGTCGATTGCGGCGGCCCCGCCTGCGCCCCCTGCAACGACGGGCAAATCTGTCAGGTCGCCCCGGACTGCACCAGCGGCGTCTGCGAGAGCGGCCTCTGTCAGGTCCCGACCTGCATGGACCTGGTCAAGAATGGTACCGAGACGGACGTCGATTGCGGCGGTCCCGCCTGCCCCGATTGCCCCGTGAACAAGGCATGCGCCGGCGCGGACGATTGCGCCTCCCATCTGTGCGTCGACGGGGTCTGCACGGCTTGCACCCAGACGGCTCAGTGCGGCACGGGCCTCAACTGCATCGCCGGCGCTTGCGTGCCGGCCGCGGTCGATTGCGCCGCGCAGAAGGCCCAATACCCGGGCTTGCCGGACGGAGAATACTGGGTCGCGCCGAACGGACAGAATCCATTCTTCGCCTATTGCGACATGGCCCTCGGGGTCGCGCTCTGCACCGAGACGCAGGGCGTCCACCAGGGCAGAACCCGCGAGGGCTCGAACCTCGATTACGTCATGACGAGCGTCCTCGACCACGCGGCCGGCGTCTGCGAGATGTGGGGCCTCCGCGCCTCGGGCAACAATCGCCCGCTCGATCGGGTCAACGTCGTCGCCGGTCAGACCATGACGACCTGCAAGGCGCTCGGATTCATCAACGACGATACGCTCGGTTCGTGCCTGTTCGGCGCGGCCACCACGACCTGCGGATACGACGTGAGCAGCGGCTACTATCGCTACGGCAACCTTTGCCAAGGCTGCTCCCTGAACAACGGGCCGTTCGCCACCTACGTGTTGCAAGGCCCCATGAACACCGCCTCCGTACTTTCCAGCATGGATGGATCGCAGCGCAATCGCTGCAAGGCACGCTGAGCCGGGATTGGCATGCCCCAGGGGAGCGATCCAGCGTACTTCGCCGATTCTACAGCGGTCAGGGCAGCGTTTTCCTCTCTGTTCTGTTGGGGAGGGGCCTGGTAAAGTTCATCCGCGCAGGAGACGTGATGACGAACGAGATGGAAATCGTCGAGAGGATGGGGCTCGAGAACGATACCCTACGCAAGCGGGTGGCCGAGCTCGAGCAGACCGTCCGGCAACGAGATCGGGTCCTGCAGACGATCCTCGACCACATCCCGGCGCTCATCTTCGTGATGGATCTGGAGGACACGTACAGCCACACGAACCATTCCTGCGCGACCTTCATGGGCCGAAAGGACGTCTCCGAGATTGTCGGGCACAACGCCAGCGAGTTCTTTCCTCCCGAAGTCTTCGCGGCCTGGAGGGAGAACAATCGCATGGTGGCCGCGAAGGGCGAAGCCATCGTGGCGGAGGAATCTGGCCCGACGGAAGACGGCATACAGGTATACCGATCCATCAAGTTCCCCATACGCGACAGCGAGGGGATCATTCGTTGGATCGGCGGCATCGCGACGAACGTGACGGCCGAGCGCAGGGCCGAGGAGCGGCTGGGCGAGAGCCAGGCGCGCGCGCAGGCCATGCTCGACGCGTCGACGGATCTGCTCCTGCTCGTGGATCTCGAAGGCGTGGTCGTCATGGCCAACCAGGCGGCCGCGGGTCGGCTCGGGTGCTCTCCGGCGGAGGCGGTCGGGAGGCGCGACGTATTCCCGCTCGATGAGCCGGACCGCCGGGCCTTTTTGGTGGAGGAGGTGCGGCGCACCGGCACCCCTGCGCGTTTCGACGCCGCGCGCGACGAGCGCTGGTTCGAGGTGACGGCCTATCCGGTGCGGAGCGGCGACGGGCTGCCCGCGCGCCTGGCGGTCTTTGGGCGCGACGTGACCGACCAGAGGCGCGCGGCGCAGGAGCAGCGGCGGCTCCAGGAGCAGGTCATCGAGGCGCAGCGGCTGGCCATTCAGGAGATCGGGACGCCGCTCGTCCCGCTCACGGACGAGGCGGTGGCCATTCCGCTCATCGGGGCCATCGACGAGGTGCGCGCGGCGCATTTCGTGGAGACGATGCTGCGCGGGGTGGATGCGCGCGGGGCGCAGATCGTCGTCGTCGACGTGACCGGCGTGAGCAACGTCGATACCCACGTGGCCGAGGTGCTCGTGCGCGCCGCGCGGGCGGCGAAGCTGCTCGGCGCAGAGGTGATCATGACGGGCATCCGGCCCGCCGTGGCGCAAGCGCTGGTGGACCTCGGCGCGGATCTCGGCGGCGTGGTGACGCTCGCGTCGTTGCAGGACGGCATTGCGTATGCGGTGCGGGGAAAGGGGCGGGCGTCTTCACCTCGGCGCGGCGTCAGGGCATGATCGACAGAGGTCGCTCGTTCACGCGCGCTGGGGCTCAGGACATTAGAAAAGATGCTGCCCATGACAGGACGGAAGCAAAGCGACGAGCACGTCATCGCGCGGAACCGCGCGGCGACGTTCCACTACGAGCTGTCGGACCGGTACGAGGCGGGCATCGTGCTGCGCGGGAGCGAGGTGAAGTCGCTGCGGGAGGGGCGCGTGCACCTGGCCGATGCGTTCGCGGTGGTCGAGCGGGGCGAGGTATGGCTGAGGAACATGCACATCGCATCCTTCTTCCACGCCCGCGCATTTCCGCACGACGAGCGCGGCGCGCGCAAGCTGCTCCTCCACGCGCGCGAGATTCAGCAAATCGAGCGCGCCATCATGCGCGAGGGATACACGCTCGTGCCGCTCGACCTGCATTTCCGGAATGGCCACGTGAAGGTGGCCCTCGGCGTCGGTCGCGGGAAGAAGGTCCACGACAAGCGCGCCGCCATTGCCGAGCGCACCGAGGAACGCGAAGCGCTGCAAGAGCTGCGTGCCCGCCAGCGCCGCGGCGGGTACTAATGGTGCGTCGCGCCCGACGCGATGTACGACCGCTCGGTCCCGACCGCGCAGGTCGCGAACGCCTTGCAGTCGGCCGCCGCCTCGCAGGCGTCGCCCTGCTTCAGCAGCCGCTCCAGTTGGTCGGCGGGGGTGCGGGTCGCCATCGCCTCGCACATCGCGTCGATGTTCGCGGGCTCCATGTCGCTTTGCCATTGGACGCGTGATTCCTTCAGGACCACGTCGCGCCCCTCGGTCTTGACGCGCTCGCCGATGCCCTTCGGCATGTCGAGCTCGATGCGGAGGTCGAGCACCGCGGACAGGTAGTCGTCGGTGCACGTGGCTTGCCGTGCGTAGTAGCGATGGCACATCGGCCCGAGATCGGCGGCGGTACGCGCGGCGGGCTCCGCAGGTGGCGGCGAGGAGGTGCCGCCACACGCGGCGAGCAGGAGCAGGAGGACGAAGCGGCGATCACACGACATGGCACGACGATACGTCACTGCGGCGCGCAGCGTAAGGGATCTTTGTCGCCGGCATGGGGTGCGTGTCGACGACGGCGCGTACGAAGGCGTGCCACGGCTCGGCGCTCGCGTCGGTGCTCGGTGCAGCTCATCGACTTTGCTCGCCCCGCCGCCGAAGAGCCGACCCGATCGCGCTGGTTGTGAGGGCTGCGAGCGCGAGGGCGCAGAGGGAAGCAAAAACGTCGCCGTATCTGGCGTAAAGGGTCGCGCGGCCCGCCATCGGCGCGTCGGCGTACAAGATGGCGCCAGGCGAGGCGAAGGAGTCGTTCGACCCGAGGCGCACGCCGCGCGCGTCGGTCGCGACCGACAGGCCGTTGCTCGCGGCCCGCACGAGGCTGAAGCCGCCCTCGATCGCGCGGAAGACCGTCATCTCGCCGTGCAGCGGCGTGATCGCGCGCCAATCGTTGGCCGGCACGAGCAGCAGATCGACGCCGCGCTGCGAAGCCTGGCGGCCGAGCGCGGGGAAGTCGGCGTCGAAGCAGATGATCACGCCGAGGCGTCCGTACGGCGTGTCGAGCGTTTGCACTTCGCCCTTGCCCGCGACGATCGGCTCGCCAGGCACCGGGATCGATTTCACGTATTCGAACGCGAGGCGGCCCTCGGGCGTGAACACCATCGCCTTGTTGGTCATCAGCGCGTTGGGATCCCGGGGGACCTGGAGGGCGCCGGCGACGAGGTGGACGTCGTATTGGCGGGCGAAGTCCTGGGCGCGCGCGACGAACGCGGGCTCGAGTCCTTCGTCGTATTGCGCCGCGCCTTCGTACCAGACGATCACCCGCGCGCCCTTTTGTGCGGCGGTCTTGGACATCTCGAAGAGGACGTCGAGACGTGCGCGGCTGTGTTCGGCGCGGCAGGTGGTGTCCTCGCGTGAGGCGCAGCCTTGGAAGAAGAGGTCACTCAGGGTCGAAGGATTGCTGAGGGCTGCGACGCGCACGGTTGGACGCGGGGGCAGGGGCGTATACCGGGCCCAGGCGCCGTAGCCGAGCGCGAGGAGAAAGCATCCGCCGAACGCAGCGAACGCTCGGTTGTCGCGAGGCGCGCGAGATTCGAAGAGCCCCTGCACCGCGCTTCCGAACCACGCGACGAAGAACGCGACGCCCCACAGCCCCGTCACTGACGCGAGCTCCGAGAGCAGAAGGAAATCGAGCTCGACGTACGCGTCGTTCGCCCACGTGCCGAACGGGCTGCCGAGAGAGACCACGTAGAGAAGCGTGACGTTTGCTGCTGGGAACACGAGGGAGCCCGGTACGCCTCCGAGGCGCGGAGCCACGAGGCGGTGCAGCAAATAAGGGATCGCGCCGAACAGGCCGGAGATCACGCTCGTGACGGCGTACTCCACGTCCGGCATGGGAATGGCGCCTCGGAACGTGACGAAGGAGGCGACGCCGCACGCGACCGCCGTCGCGGCGAATCCGGAGCGCGGCGGCGACATCATCACGAAGCGCAACATCAAAGCCGGCGCGACCCACGCCGCGACGACGTTGGCGTGAACGCCGTTGGAGAAGCAGAGCGCGAGCGTACCGAGGGCGAGGATCACCCAGCGCATGGGCTCGGAAGAAGGCGTCTTCAGCGAAGGCATCGCGACCACATATGCACCTTGTGGCATAGGTCCTAGCATCCGGTGTCGAGATATGCAACTCTGTGCATACGTAGACCGATCGGAGGAGCCTCGCCTTGTCCCTGAAGCATTTGATCCTGGCCGTCGTCGGCGCGCGCCCGTCCACGGGCTACGAGATCACGAAGGAGTTCGACGAAGTCGCCGGTTTCTACTGGCGCGCGACACACCAGCAGGTGTATCGCGAGCTCGCGACGCTCGCCGAGGCGGGGCTCGTGCGATTCAAGGAAGTCGCGCAGCAGGGCAAGCCGGACAAGAAGGTGTACACGGTCACGGCGAAAGGTCGGCGTGCGTTCGCCGACTGGTTTCGCGAGCCGCCCGAGGCGCCCCGGCACGCCGACCCGCTGATGATCAAGTTTTTCGCGGCCGAGCTCGTCGGCATCGAGGATCTACGTGCCCAGCTCGCGCTCGCGCGTGAGCACCATGCGGCGCTGCTCGCCACCTACGAGGCGATCGCGGCGCAGCACTATGCGGAGCCGGTCCATGAGATGCCGCGGTGGAAAAAATTGATCTATCTGACGTTGCGCCTCGGCATCACGCGTGAGCGCGCGTGGTTGAGCTGGGCGGACGAGAGTGAGCGCGTGCTGCGGGCGTGAGGAAGGCCAGCGCTCGAATTCCCACGGCACATCAGGAACCCGGCGCCGCTGAACGCACGGTTGTTGCATGGCTCGTCCCGTCGAGCCTATTCTCGCGCCCGTTGCGCCATCTTGAGCCATCCTTGGAGAGAACGACCATGCCTCTTCCCCGCAAGCAGAAGCCTCGACGAAAGCCCTTCGTCATTACCTTTGCCCAGGTGGCGACCGTCGCGTTGTTGCCCGGTTGTATCGAGACGACCGTCACGTCGAACCCGCCTCCCACCGAGGCGCCTTCCTGTCCTCCCGAGCAGCCGTTGCAGGGAGAGGCGTGTAGCGGCGACCTCACGTGCGACTACGAGTTCAATGTCGGCTGCGGTCCTCAACCCGCAAAGGCCACGTGCAAAGACGACGTCTGGGTCGTCGATGCGGGGATTCCGTGCAATCCCCCGATCCCGCCCGACAATCCCCCGGACACGTGCCAGGCCCTCGCAACCGAGGCGGAGTGCAGCGCGGCCGAGGACTGCCGCTGGCTCGTCCCGGGCTGCGAGCCTCCCCTTCTTCCGCAGGCTGGCTGTTTTGCCAAGGTGGACTGCGTCGGCGTCACGTGTGGCGACGACAAGACGTGCCAGGAAGCGGTCATCGATCCCTGCTACAACCTGGCGTGCGACGCTTGCGGCATGACCGTTTCGGTATGCCTATCGCCGAGCCCCTGAACCTGCCATGCCCTCGCCCTCGCCCTCGCCCTCCCCGAAGCGCGCTCCACGCGCCGCCGCGAGCAACGCGGTCCGCGCCGAATGGCTCCGCCGCGTGCACGCCGAATACCGCTCGGCTGCGATCACGCAGCACCTGACGCTCTGGCTGATCCAGCTCGGCGTCTCGCCCGACCTCATCCACGACGGTCTACGTATCGTCAAGGACGAGCTCGCCCACGCCCGCATGAGCCACGCGACATACCGAGCGGCCAGCGGAAAGGAGGCGCCTGTCCTCGCCCAGGAGACGCTCGGGCTGCGCCGCAGTTCGTCGGAGCCCCTTCACCTGGCCGCGGCGCGCGCAGGGATCGAGGTGTTTTGCCTGGGCGAAACGGTGGCGGTGCCGCTGTTCAAGGTGCTGCGCGAAGGGTGCACCGTACCCCAAGCGCGGCGCACGCTCGACCGCGTATTGCGCGACGAGGTCCGGCACCGGGACTTCGGCTGGAGCATGCTCGACCATTTCCTCGAATTGCCGTTTGCCGACGATGTGCGACGCCTCGTCGATGCCGAGCTGCCGACGATGTTCGGGCGCCTGCAGCGGAACTACGCGCCACCCAGCGCAAAGGGAAATGACGCGATTGACGCGGAGGATCGTGCCTGGGGGCTCATGCCTCCGGCGCGGTACGGCAAGATCGTGGAGCGAACGCTGGAGCGCGATTATGCGCCTCGTTTTGCTGCGCGTGGATTCGACGCCGTCCGCGCGTTCGAGGCTGGTCGGGGAGGCTGAGAGGCCGTCGGTCGGATCGCAGGACCCGTCCGGTTTCCGATCAGGAATCGTAGCCGTAATTGCCGTCGAGGACGAGGACCACGCCGCTATCCGGGTAGAAGAGCACGACGCGTGTGATGTTGTCGGTGCAGTTGTGGCACGAGACCTGCTCGCTGTAGTGCCACGCCTCGATGTTGCCACCGCCCGCGAACGCGTCGATCGCGGCGAGCAGGGCGCTGCCGCCGTTCGATCCGAAGAACGTGGTCGAAGAGAGGCCGGCGCGATCGGTAAATGTGCCGTATTCGACGGCCGGCTGGTTCTGATCCGTCGAGGCGATTTCGTCGATCACGCTCGCGATCGTGATCGGCGATTCCGGGCACTCCGGCGTGTCATAGGCGGCGACAGGCTGGAGGTTGCGCCAGTTGTAGCCGGTCGATCCCTGGTTCCACGCCGCGCGTGCCGGTTCGAGCGAGGCAGCGTCGAGCGGGGAGAGCGAGAGGGGCTCCTGGTTCACGTCACACGCATTCGCATAGACGCAGCGCTGCACCTGGCGGTAGGTGCCACACGCTGCGAAGTCGGTCGTGCCCGCGGGTTGGCTGTGGTAGCAGCTATAAACGGCCGGCTCACACGGGGGCGTCTGCCATACCTCGTAGGGGTCGCCGGAGGTGAGGGCGAGGCCCGTCACGCGCGCGACGAGGCGCGCCGTCTTGTTCGCGACGGTGCCGTTGGGGCGCGTCGCGCTGAAGGAGAGGTGCTGCGTGTGCGGATCGATGGCGTCGTGCAGATTCGCGTATGACCAGTCGAGGCGGTAGCTGTTCGCGTCGACGGGGAAGACCGACGGCGCGCCGTCGGGCGCCGTGACGGTGAGCGGGTTTCCGAGTACGTCGACGCCGCCGCGATAGACGACGTTATCGATGCCGTTGACGGCGTAGAAAGGCTGCACGACCTCGTCGATCCAGAGGTCGCTCGCCCCGAGGAAATCGTAAAAACGCGCCCCGATCTCGACGCGGGCGGTGTACTGGTTGGGCGTGCCCGTGAAGGTGTTGATGGAGACGAAGAGGGGCAGGCCCGAGAGCAAGCTATTCAGCTCGTGACCCTCGTGGATCACGACTTCGAGCCGGCGCTCGCTGATGATGTTCGCTTGCCCGAAGGCGTCATCGGGCACGAAGCTGAACACGTTCTTCAGGTAGCGGTTCGCGGTGCCGCGAAAAATGAGGGCGCGGACGCCGTCGCGCTCTTCGAAAGTGCCGAGTGTCTCGAAGGAGAAGTCGAGGTCTCCCTCCGAGGCATAGATCCGGGTCGCCGCAGCGGCGGAGGCGGCCGACCCCGTCTCCTCCGGCAGCGTAGAATCCTGCGCAGCACACGCGGGCACGGCGAGGGCAGCCAGGAGACCGATTGCAAGGAAGCGCGATTTGTTCATCATGTCATCTCCAGGGTGAGGG
This sequence comes from Polyangium sorediatum, assembly GCF_029946465.1. Classification (NCBI taxonomy): domain Bacteria; kingdom Pseudomonadati; phylum Myxococcota; order Polyangiales; family Polyangiaceae; genus Polyangium; species Polyangium sorediatum. The sequence goes on along the minus strand of NZ_JARZHI010000044.1, from coordinate 13,332 downwards.
GACCTTTTATTGCTCATGAGCATCGGCATGGCAAGGGCGCCGCGTGGGGTATGAGGAGGTGGCCAGGAGGGCGCATCCCATTCTTCCGCAGCGAATTCGTTAAGGATGGCCGGACGTGTCCGACGGGCGGGCCGATACATCGATCGCAACCCGCCGCAGCGCAGCAAGGTAGCGTTCGTGGGCGGGAACTGATTGTATCTCGGCATGTACGTGTTGCGGTTCAGCACGATCGCCGTGGCGATCGTGCTCGTGGGTTGTGGCGGGAGTTCAGCGCCGGTCGCCGAGGAGCCGGCGCCGGTCGTCGTGGCGGCGCGGCCTGCGCCTGCGCCTGTGCCGGAGCCGGTGCCCCCCGCGCCCGTCCCGCCTCCGCCGCCGGCCGAGAAGCCCGTGGTGCCGGTGCTGGAGCGCGCCGAGCCCCAAGGTGCGCCGCTTTCCGCGCCGCTCGCGGGCAGCGTGCTGGTATGGGTCGATGCGCCGTTTTACCTGGCGGCGATGGAGGACGCGCCGCGGCTCCAGCTCGCGAAGCTCGATGCGCGCAAGGATCACGTCGCGGAGGCGGTGCCGATGCGGGTGGTCGCGGCGAAGGGGGCATTCGTCGAGGTCGAGCCGCTGTTCCTCGACGGTGCGCAAAACGATGTCACCAACTGCGCGTGGTTCCACCTGCGGAGCCAGTTCGATGTCGAGCGGCTCCGGCTGTTCGTGAAGCGCGAGGATCTCGCGCCGGTCGTCACGACGAAATTCACGGCGTCCTACCCCGACGGAAGCAAGATCGAGGTGTTGCCCGGAGCGCCGATCGTGCCGCTCGCGGACGGGCGCTCGCTCGTCGGGTTCACGTTCGCGTGGCTGCCGGTCGTGTTGCCCGCGGCGGCGATCGGGCACGCGTACGTCACGCCGCCGAAGGAGACGCGGGAGACGTTCGAGCCGAAGTTCGCGCTGCACGCGAAGGACGTAGGCTTCGCCGAGACGCGCGTGCCGCTGCGGATCTGGCTGATGGCGCCGCTGGCCGCGACGGTCGAGCCGAAGGGCGCGCAGGTCGGGTTTCCGTTGTCGGGCCCGTGTGGCTCGGCGACGGTGCTCGCGGCGAAGGCCGAGGTCAGAGCGTACGAAGCGCCCGGTCCCGGGCCAAGCGGGGGCGTGGGTTTTGGATTCGGTGGGGTGCTCGGCGTGGAGCGCTGGTATCTCGCGGCGGGCACCGCGCTCGCCGCCGAGACGGGGCACGTCGTCACGAAGGTGCGGCGCGAGATCAACGTCCCGAAGCCCGCGGCCGGGGCGAAGGAGGTGTGCATCGAGCGGAGCGCGTTCCTCTCATCGCCCTACCTGGGCGCGCCGAAGGTCGATCGCGTCGAGGGCGGGAAATTGAGGCTGTGCGCGCCGACGCGCGTGGTGAAGCACGAGCCGGCGAAGCGCTTCCTCGGCGGGGGCGCCCGGCTCGAGGCGCGTTGACGGCGCCGCGGGTAGGTGGCGAAGCCGCGCCCTTCGCTCGCTTCACCAGCTCGCCCTGAGCGAGCCGTCGTCGCCGACGACCAGCGTCGTCGTCTCTGCCGGGTCGAGCCGCGCATAAATCGCGTACTGGCGCTCTTCATAACTCCCGTCCGAGAGCGGCGTGGTCTCGCTGATGTCGCTGCGGGCGATGAAGCGAGTGGCATTCACGGCCGCGTGGGGGAGCTTCGGGAGGATCCGATTGTCCGCAATCTTGCCGTTCGCGATGCATTGATAGTCGTGGGAGATGGTCGCCGTCGTCTTGCCGGACGCCGTCTTGAACATGCCGTTGAAGGTCACCCAGCATTGCCCGTTGTACCAGGCAGGCGTGACATACGCCGTTCCGTACACGACCGGATTCTTGGCATTGGTCCCGGTTCCATATTTGAGCTGTGCCAAGCCGTTCACTGCCATGGGGACGCTGAAATCGTACGCGTCGCCCAGCACGTTGCTCTGCTCGTACACGGGGATCGTGGCGCCCTGCCAGGCTCCACAACCGCTCGTTCCGCACGATCGCTGACGCATGCCCAGCACGAAGTTGCCGAACGTGGCAGGCTTCGAGCTGTACTTGGTGCGAATCTGCGTCGCCGTGAGCGCGCCGGTCGTGATGTTGCTCTCGAACAGCTCCTCGGTCCCGGTGGTGATCGCCGACGCGCTGCTCGACACCGTCTCGTCGAGCGCGTCTTCCATCTCGTCCTCCGCGCCCGTCGAGGCCACGCAAGCAAGGGGAGCCAGGGCAAGGAGCATACACAGACCAGCAAAACGAGACATGGTGCCTCCGTTATCGATTCCCGCGCTGCAAGAAAGCGCGTTGGGTTGACGGGGAGCACTATGCACCTCGGTCGGGTGCGCTTCCGGTTACGGGCGGTTACATCGCGCGCGCGCCGAGGCGGCCGAGGCGCACGGGCGCGCCGAGGCGGTAGCCGTCTTCGTCGCGGAGGAGCAGCGCCGGCTCTTTCGGGTTTTCTTCCAGCACCTGCCGCATCCGGTGGACAGCGACCTGGAGCCGCTTGTCATCGCGGTGCGGATGGTAGCTCGCGAGGCCCCACGCGCCGAGGACCAGGTTCTGCTTCGTCGCGCGCCCGCCGCCGCGCACGAGGACCTCCAGGATGCGCACGTGCAGGTCCGCCGACGACAGGTCCACCTGCTTGCCAGAGGGCAGCCGCAGGGTGCGTTGTTCGAGGTCGAGCACCACCACCAGATCCTCACTCCTCGTCACCACGTGGGCCGAGCGCTCCACGATTCTTCGGTCCAAGGCGTCGAGCGTGACCTCGCGTCCGAGCAGCCCTCGCGCCCGCCGGCGTACGACGGGCGAGGCCGGGTCTTCGGCCATTTCCAGGAGGACGGCCGGGTCCCTCCGGTCCGAGACGAGCCACGTCGCGAGGCGCGCCTCCGCGGCGAGGCGTGTCGAGCCGAGTCGCTCCGCGGCCTGCGCGAGCGTGCGCGCAATGAGCTCGGCGAGCGTGCGCGCGCTCGTACCCCGCGCCGCGCGGAGGAGGCGTACGTCGAGCAGGAGGGCGAGCAGGTTCGCCTCTTCGATCGCGAAGCCCTCGCGCTGGGCGATATCCAGCGCGCCTTCGAGGATGCCGTCGGCCTGATCGAGCTCCTCCCGGGCGAGCGCAGCCTCCGCCTCCGCGCGTCGCGCGACGAGCCCGACGTCGGTCGGCAGGTCCGGCGGCGCCGTGAAGGAGGCCGTCGCTGCGCCGCGACGTGCCGCGACGATCCCCTGCCACGCCTCGTGCAGCACCCGCGCCGTTCCTTCCGGGACCGCCATGCCGGCCGGCAGATCCGCGAGCGTGGCAGGCGGCGCATGCGTGACGTCGACGGCCGCCTTGGCGCAAAGGGCCCATACGACAAGCTCCGGCAGCTTGAAGAGCGGGGCGTCGAAGGCGAGCTCGCGCGCGAGCTCCTCCAGGCCTTGCCCGGGGCCCGCGAAGAGGCGCAACCGGAGCGTGTTGTACCGGTGGACGAAGCGCAGGTAGACGGATTCGTCGATGAAGGGCTCGACGCGATCGAGGAGACGCTGCCCCAGGCCGAAGCGTCCGCGCTCGACCGCCAGCGCGAGGTGCGCGAAGAGTTCGGTTGGGCGACAATCAGCAGGCGGCTCGCCGGGGCCGAGCACGCGCTCGAGCTCCCGGAAGCGCGAAGACGCGAGGAGCGCCGAGGCGAGCGTGGCGCGCAACCGGCGGCGCTCCTCGACCCGGAGGCCCTGGAGCTGGTCCGGCATCGACGCGAGCATGTCCGTCGCGCGGGCGAAGTCGCCGCGCAACATGAGCGCGGTCGCGAGCCGCAGGTCGCGATCGATCCGCTGGGAGGGGTTGTGGACCTCGATTCGTTCGAGCAAGGCGACCGACGCGTCGACCTCCGCCGTGTGGCGAAGGATGTCGGCGAGGAGCAACGCCGCGTCCGTCTGGACGTCGAGAGGCCCATACTCCGCGAGCGCGCGGGCCGTGTCGCGTGCCTGCGCGACGGCGGCACCATGCACGAGCAACCTGCACCAGAGCAGGCGCACGTGGGGATCGGCGGGCTCGGGCAGGGCCGTGGCCCATGCGAGCGACGCGCCTCCGTGGATCCAGTCGGCGCAGCCGAGCCGATGCCCGAGCAGGGCCGGGCTTTCGAGGCGGCCGAGCAGCTCGAAGAGCCCCTCGGCATACCCAGCCGCGCAGAGCGTGAACAGGCGCTCGTCGAGCAGCGATGCGCCGAGCGCCGCGTCGCCCTCCTCGATGGTGAGCCGCACGGCCTCGAACGCCGCGGCAGGGCCTTCGGTGTGGAGGACCAGCGAAAGCGCGAAACGCCGCGCCTCGGCGTCGAGGGGCTCGGTGTCCACCAGCGAGCGCAGGCGATCGTCGAGACGAACCCCGCCCGCCGTGAGCCGGATCAGCCCGCGTTCGTCGAGCTCGCGCGCGACGTGCGCGGGCAACGCGACCGCGAAGCGGAGGACCCGCAAGGCTTGCACGGCGCGTTTCGCCTCGTCGCCGAGGTCGACGAGCAGCGACCCGCCCGGATCGGCGCCCTGCGAGAGGACCAGGCGGCGGGCGCGGAAGGGGGAGCCCATGGCCTCGCGCGCGAGCGCCGCCGCCTCGGGGGCGGAGCGCAAGGGCGCGCAGCGACGCACGAGCCGGACGAGGTCGTCCTCGGGGAGCGGCTCGATGCGGAGCGCCTTGTCCGCGAGCTCCTCGTGGCGGGGGCGCGTGCGTGTCATCACGACGAAACGGCTCGCGCGCGCGTGACGGCTGATCGAGAAGAGCAACCGTTCCGTGAGGTCGTGATCGACGGCGTGGAGGTCGTCGACGAGGACGACGGCGCGGGCGCGCTCGGCGAGCTCGATGTTCAGCAGGATGAGATCGGCGCGTGAGCGCCCCTGCGCCAGCCATTCGACCGTCTCTCCGGCGAGCCCGGCGAGGCACCGCCCGAGGCCGATGAGGAAGGTCGTGTCCTCGGGCGTGTCGAGCGCCGAGTGATAGGCGGCGCGTGGGAATCGAAGGTCCGCAGCGACGCGCAGCGCGAGCCCCGTCTTGCCGAGGCCGACCGGGCCCCAAAGGATGGAGAGGGGGCTTTGCGTGAGCCGCTCGCAGAGCCACGCGCGCTCGTCCGTTCGGCCTTCGAAGACCTCCGGGGGATTCGGCAGGTGGTACATGCGCCGAGGGTGCGATGGGCGGTCGGCAGCCGCAATCTCGTCCCTCGGCAGAAGCGGGCCGCGGCGCCGCGCCCTTCATTGGGGCGCCATGGGGCTCCGTAGAGGTGGATGGTATCGGTTCCTCCTTGCCGTTACGGTGGACAGCCCTTGTTGAGCATGACGGTCACGGCGTTGCCCCCGTCGATGGCGAGGGCGATGTCGAGCTTGCCGTCACCATTCAGGTCCCCGAGTGCCCCCGCCTGAGGCGTGAGCACGGCGATATAGACGAGCGCGGGGGCAAACGTGCCTTCGCCGGTATTGAAGAGCAGTTGGACTGTGCCGGTGGCCGAGGAAATGATCAGGTCGAGCTTCCCATCCTCGTTCATGTCTCCCGCCGCGATGGACCTGGCTAGCTCGATCGGGAAGTAGCTCGTCGCGTGGAAGGCCCCGTCGCCCTGGTTGAGCAGCACGCTGAGGGTGCCGTCGCCGCGATTGGTGACGGCGAGATCGAGCTTGCCGTCGCCGTTCAGATCCGCGATCGTCAAGGCGGCGGGCGCCTTGCCCACGGCGTGAGCGATGGGGGCGGCGAACGTCCCATCGCCTTCGTTGAAGAACACGCTCACTTTGTGGTCCGTGGCGCAGGCGACGGCGAGATCGAGCTTGCCGTCGCCGTTCAGATCGCCCGCCGCGACGGCATTGGGGGGCGACTGCGTGACGAGATGGATCGCGCCGTCGAACGTGCCGTTTCCCTTGTTGAAGAGAACGCTCACGCTGGGGCTCGACGTGTTGGCGGCGACGAGATCGAGCTTGTCGTCCCCATTCAGATCGCCGATCACGATCGAGTTGGGCTTCGACTCCACCTCGTAGCCGACCGGGGCCGCGAAGGCTCCATCGTCCGTGGCGAGCAGGACGCTCACCGTGGCGGTGGACTGGTTCGTGACGGCGAGATCGAGTTTGCCGTCCCCGTTCAGATCCCCCATGGCCACCGAGCTGGGCGTGGACCCTGCGGGGGAGACGACCGGCGCGGTGAAGGTGCCGTCGCCGGCGTTGTGCAGGACGGTCACATTGTTCTCACCGGAATGGGAGACCACGAGGTCGAGCTTGCCGTCCCCGTTCAGATCGCCCATGGCTGCCGTGGCAGGCGTCTCGGAGGGCCACAGCACCGGCGCAGTCGAGATCGGGTAGCGCGTCGGCGCGGCGAAGGCGCCGCCGCCGGTGTTCCAGACGAGGCCCACGGCGCCGTGGTCGAGGACGAGATCGGGCTCTCCGTCGCCATTCATGTCCGCGACATCGATGCGCCAGCTCCCGGAAGCGTAATGGACCGCGGGCGCGAAGGAGCCATCACCGGCGCCGAAGAGCACATCCACGCCGTTGTTGTTCACCACCGAGACGATATCGCGCGCTCCGTCGCCGTTCACGTCGGCGATGGCCAGGCTGGAGCCGGTCGTGACCGGATGGTCGACGCGCGCGGCGAATGTGCCGTCTCCGGCACCGAGCAGCACGCTCACGAACTCTTTGGGATAGCCGGCGACGACGAGGTCCAACGCTCCATCGCCGTTCAGATCCGATATCGCCACATCGGTGACGACATGGGGATACCCGAGGTCGACCAACGGCGCGAACGTCCCATCGCCCGTGTTGAAGAGCACGCCGACGCTGTGTTCGCTGACGGTGATGTCGAGCGCGCCGTCCCCGTTCAGATCCCCGAGCCTGATCGACCCGACGTTGGCAAAGATATCGAACTCGTACGCCGCGCCGGCGAAGAAGGACCCGTCACCGGCGTTGAGCAGCGTGGTCACGCCGGCGATCGTGACGGAAAAGGGGCCGCCGCCGGTCTTGGTAGACACGGTGATGTCGAGCATTCCGTCGCCGTTCAGGTCGCCCAGCGCCACGTGCTCGTACGCCGCGACCCCTGCGATCGGGACATCGACCGCGGCGCCGAAGGTGCCGTCGCCGGCGTCGAGCATCACCCTCACTCCCCCAACGACATTGAAGACGAGGTCGAGCTTCGTGTCGCCGTTCAGATCGCCGAGCGCCCAATCGTAAAACACCGCCCCCACGTCGTGGCTCACCGGTGCGGCGAAGGTACCGCCGCCGGTGTTGATGTGTACGCGCACGCTGGTGCCCTCGTGGGAGACGATATCGGGCTTGCCATCGCCGTTCAGATCCGCCACCCGCGCGTCGCCGACGCCGGTCATCATGGGCGGCGCGGGCAGCTCGGGCACACAGAATGGTTCACCGGCGCCGCTCCCCCCGCTGCCGGAGCTTGCGCTGCTGGAGCTTGCGCTGCTGGAGCTTGCGCTGCTGGAGCTTGCGCTGCTAGAGCTTGCACTGCTGGAGCTGGAATTCGAGCTGGAGGTCGTTGTGGCGTCGCTCCCGCCCATGCCGCCGCTGGAGCTCGAGGCTCCCCCGCCTGCGCCGCCGGTGGACACCGTCGGGGTGCATCCCGCGGATGTCGCGAGCATCGACACTGTTAGGCAGAGCCAGCGCATGATCCCTCCGTCGACATCCCCGCAAGGGTACGAGCTGCGCTCTCCCGTTGGCAAGTGCTGCAATCGCTTGGTCCTCGGGGGGCCCGCGATACTGAAATCGTCAGTCCCCCGATCCGCTGGCGCACACGCGGGCTGGACACATCACCGCGACGTGGGAGCCCGAGGCGAGCGCGGTGGGAGACGCCTTGCCTGTCCCCACGAAACGCAGCACGCGCGGCATTTCCGCGGGGCACACCGCCAGCAGCTCCGGATTCCCGATCGGCGGCTCGTGCGCTGGGTCGATGTAGCAGAAGCCATGGACGGGGTGGTCGTCGACGATGGGGGGATCCGATGTGTCGGTCCGACACCCCTCCGCCGCGGCGCCGCTGAGCTGAGGAATCTCGCAGAAGCAGTTCCAATCGAGCTCGCGCGCGAGGTCCGTCTCGCGCAGCATCCCGAGAGCCGCATCGTGTTCGGGCGCCACGGGGATGCGCGCCGCGGCCGCATCGCAGGCGCAGGTATCGGACACGTGTTCGGCGATGATCACGGCGCACGCCGATTCTCCCGAAGAAAGCAGCGGCGGCGCCGATGACAGGCATCGACCCCCGATGGTAGCGTTCGAGGGGGGCACCGCCATGAGTTCCATCGAGAACTCCGGATCACAACGATCGACGTGGACGTCGGCAGAACAGCCGAGGGGAGAAAGCAGCGGGGCGACGAAGAGCAAGGCAATCAATGTGCGCATGCAAAAAGCTCATGCACGAAACGTTCCTTTGCAGGTGCTCTGCGTCTCGCGGATGTTGATGCAACCGGGTTGAGGATTCGAGCGTGGACCGCCAACCTGGGTGGCGGCGCGCGCGATGGAGCGTCGGCCGGGAACAGCGCCTTCTGCCCTACACGAGCGGTCGGATGTTGGCCTATCATCCTAAAATTTGACCGATGGGTCAAATTATTAATCATCTGGACAACACGCGCGCGCTGCCTCATGCTTGGCCTCGTCGTACGGTTCGGAGGACGTCGTGTCCCGGCGGCGCGCGGAACACGTGCGCGTCGTCGTCGATGCAGCATTCGCATTCTTTGCTTCCACGGCTCGACTTCGTTTCGGGTGATGGCGACGTGTGCGCGGCTCGTCCAGCGCCGGGCCATCCCCGTCCAGGAGGATCCTTATGTCGAAAGTCTTACTGCTTGCGCTCACGGTCGCTGCGTCTTCGTTGCTCGGTTGTACCGCCGAAGACGCGGACGAACCAGAGGCCCCGGCTCTGCCGAGCGAGCCTGTCGACCACTGGTTCTCGGCGAGCGACGGAATCAAGCTGCATTACGTCGAATACGCAGGGACCGGCTCCCCCGTCGTCCTCGTGCACGGCTTCCTGGGATCGGCGGAGGGGAACTGGATCGCGCCCGGGATCTCCAGCGCAATCGCGTCACGTCATCGGGTCGTGCTGCTCGATCAGCGGGGGCATGGCGAGAGTGACAAACCGAAAGACGTGGCGGCGTACGGCGAACGCATGCTGACCGACGTGATCGAGCTGCTCGATCACCTCGACATCCCTCGGGCTCACATCGGCGGCTATTCGATGGGGGGTGCGATCACGCTTGGATTGATGGACCGCGCGCCGGAGCGATTCCTCACGGCGAGCCTCGGCGCCATGGGCCTCGAAGAGACAGAGGAGGTCATCCGAGCGGAGGCCGAGGCGATGGACCCGCAAGGGACCGATCCCGATGAGGAAAAGCTCCTCGAATTGGCCATGGGCGGCGAGCCGCCGGATCCGCTCGTCGTGGAAGCCATCGCGAAGGGGCACGGCACGTGGTGGCCGCCGCCGGTCGATCTGCGCGCGTTCGAATTTCCGGTGTTCTCGATCATCGGAGAATTCGACAAGCCCTACTCCACCACGTCGCGTTTGCGGCGGGAGCTACCGGACCTCGAGGCCGTCATCGTGCCGGGTCGGACGCATCTGACGACGATCATCGACCCGATGCTCCGGGATCGCCTCTCGTCGTTCATCGACGCCCACGACGCGCCTTAGACGGCGGAGCGTCGCGCGTCGGTCGACGCCCCCCGACGTCTCGCATCGCCGCGTCGAAGAGCGCCACGAGCTCGCGCGCGGCTTCGCGGAGGTCGACCTTGTCCCCATAAGCGACCCGCTGAAGCAAGACGCAGTCGATCGCGCCGCGGATCGCGAGGGCCATGACGCGCGGCGCGAACGCGCGGAACTCGCCCTCTTTCTGGCCCTGGCGCATGATGCCCTCCAGGAATTCGAGGCCCGGCTCGTGCGCACGCGCGTCGAACGCAGGACGGCCCTCCGGCGTGCGGAGGCCGTTCCAGATCTCGAGCAGCGCCGTGGCATGCGCGGCGTGCGTCTCCACGAACGAGATGCTGCCCTCGATGTAAACGCGCAGCTTGTCCGACGCGCTTGCCTCCTTCATCACCGCAGGCAGGACGAGCTTCGTCACGAGCGTCATCGTCTCGGCATGCACCTGGGCGATCAGGTCTTCTTTTCCCTCGAAATAATACGAGATGACGCCCTTGCTGATCCCCGCCCGCTCGGCGATCGTCGCGAGCGACGCGTGCGCGTACCCGTGGCTGGCGAGCACGGCGATCGTACACTCGATGATCTGCGCACGTCGCGCCTCCTCGATGAAGGTGCGCCGCTCGCCATGGGGCTTGCCTGCCGATGCCATCGGCAGATTGCTCGCACGTCACCGGCGGGATCGTCAAACGGAAGCGGCGCCGGCGCGCTTTTGTACGCGTTCGGAGGGGCGGGGCCCGAGGGCAAAGAGACCACGCGGTAGGCTTTGGGAGGTTTTCCTGCCGCCGGCCCAGCTCACGGCATGGGGGACATCGCCGTCGCTACCTCGCCGCAGCTCCAATCGCTTTCGAGCGGAGCGCAGTTTTCCAGGACGGGAAGTTCGGAGCAGTTGTCGGGCTGGCAGGTAGCGGGCGGCGTCGCCACATCGCACAGCTCGTGCGCGCCGAGCTCCCAGGGAATCGTCTCGCAGGGGGCGTCGAGGCAACTGCGCGTTCGGTTTTGGACGAGCGCCTTGCCGTCGCCCAAGAACAAAGTGAGCTTGTCGCCCATCCAATTGCCGGGGCCCGGCCGGTCGTGCACTTCGAGCGCTCCGCTCCCGCCTTCGAGCCAGAGTTCACCCGCGCACCCCAGCGTTTCCGGTCCGCCACTACTACAGTCGGCAATGGAGAGGTGGATGCAGTAGGCAGGGCAGGTGAGCTGCACGCCGCAGGCGAAAAGATCGACGTGCGCAGGGACGCCGTTCGGCGGGGCGTCCTCGTTGATTTCACCGTCGCAAGCGACCAAGCCAAGGGGCAGGAGCAAGGAGAGTGCGCCAAGGACAAGGGAGCGGAGAGGAAAAGCGTAACGTGTCATCGTGCGCCGGCCCCAGGCATGAGCTGTGCCAATCAGAAGTTACGACGTTTGAGCCGATTTTGATGAAGTGTGAGCCGAGATGGAGACAGATGTGGCGCATGTAGACACATGTTGTGCCCAGTTGTGCACCGACGTCTCCTCCGTTCAAACCGAGCCAGTGGAGGACGGTCGCGAGGGGTGGTGCACCGAGAGGCGCGTGCTCACGAGCGCGAGAATCTCCCGGACCCGCGCGTCGGACAGGGTCGACAACGCTTCGCCGACATACCATTCGATCGCGCTCTGATCCGGCAAGGCGGCATGTTTCGCGCCGCCGAACAGCCAGATGCCGTGCTCCGCCGCGAGCTCGTTGCGTATTTCGGTCAGGCGCCCGCGGCCGACCGGGAAATACACATGCAGCATGTTGACGTGCGGCCGCGCCGGATTGACTTGCAGGTGCGGAAAATCGCGCAGCACGTCATACAGTCGTTCGGTGCGTTCGAGGTAGGCAGGCATCTTCGCCAGCCGTTCGTCGAAGCGCATCGCCGCCGACACGACATAGGGCGAGCGGCGATAGACGTTTCCGCCCATGCGTTTCATCCACATGTCGGCCTTCGCGATGAAATCCGCGCGGCCGAGCAGCATCGCGCCCGCATGCGCGCCGATGCCCTTGTAAAACGAGACGTAGACCGAATCGAAGCCTTGCGCGATCTCCTTCAGCGAGCGCTTGTAGCCGGCAGATGCTTCCCACAATCTCGCGCCGTCCATGTGCAGGTGAATGCTCCGTTGCCGGCAATGCGCCTTGAGCGCTTCGAGCTCCGCCCAGCCCGGCAACTGTCCGCCGATCTCCCGCATCGGTAATTCATAGAGCGCCGCGCCGATCCGGTCGGGCCAGGCCTCGAGGTCGGAGGTGGTCCAGGTGCGGAAAGGATCCCCGACGTGCAGCGACTTGAAATGGTCGAGCAATTGATGGTTGCCGCGCTCGTGCAGCAGCACGTGCGCGGTCGGATGGAGGGCGACCACCTTGCTGCCGGCGGCTTCACAGGCGAGCCGCAAGGCGACGGATTGCACCATTGTGCCGGTGATGCAGAAGACGGCCTTTTCGAAGCCGAGCAGCTCGGCGATTCTCCTCTCGAAGTCCTGCACGAGCGCGCCCTCGCCGTAGGCGTCATGGGCGATGTCGTTCGCTTCGCACCAGCGCGCCATGGCGGCGAAGTCCTCGGCGGCCGTGGTCGGCTTTTCTCCCGAGAAAAACGTGTGGCAACGCTGGCGCAGTTCCATGGGGTTCATGCGGAGCCTCCGGTCGTCGCAGGTCGATGCAAGAGTGTACCTGCCACACGGTCGTTCGCGAAAGAGGCGGGGCGCCGAAGCCGGAGAGGCGGCGTGTTTGCCGCCCCTCCAGCCTCCTCGTTCACGCCGGCGGGAGCCTCGGGGCCTTTTCCAACCGCCAGACAAAGCCGAGCACGACGACGGCCATGAGGGCGCAATAAGCCGAGAGCGGCCATGCCGTATCCCCAGGCAGCAGGACGACCAGCGTCGTTCCGACGATCCCCACGATGAGGCTCTCGATGCAGTAGTAGAGCGCGGTCGCCGTGCCGGCGACGTGGCCGAAGCGCTGGAGCGCGCCCTGGGCCGTCACCGAGGTGGCGAACACGATGCCGATCGCGATGATCCACATGGGCGGGACGAACGTCCAGAAGGACGGAGCGAACGTCACCTGCCCGACGGCCAGAAATGCAGCACCGAGGAGCAGCATCCCCATTCCGCGGACGAGACTTCCGGCCCTTCCCCACCGCGCCACGAATCGCTTCGCGAACCGAGCCGTCGCGATCATGACGAGCGCGACCGTGGCAAAGAGGAGACTGAAGGCGAGCTGCGAAAAGCCGACCCGATCGATCAGGATGCGTGACGCCGTCGAGAAGAAGACGAAGAACGCGCCCATCGCCGCGCTGAAGCCGAGCGTGTAGGCCCAGAACGAGGCGTCCGCGAAGATCTGGCCGAAGGCCGCGTGTGGCTTCGACGCGTTCACGGGTCGGGTCTCGTGCCACCTCGGCGCCGCATGCAGCGCAGCCGCCGTGGCGGCGACGCCGAGCGCGAGGAAAATCGCGCGCCACCCGAAATGGTCCGCGAGCAGCGCGCCGAGCACGGGCCCGAGCGCGGGGACGAACGCCAGCATCGAGCCGAACAGGCTGTAGATCACAGCCCCCTCGGGACGCTCCGCATAGACGTCGCGCACTGTCGCGAAGGTCGCGACGAGCGCCGCGGCCGCGCCGAGCGCTTGAAGTGCGAATTTCGCGCGATCGTGACCACCCGTTTCGCGGCATCGTGACCACCTGTTTCGCGGCATCGTGACCACCTGTTTCGCCATCGTGACCACCTGTTTCGCCATCGTGACCACCTGTTTCGCCAT